>NZ_JBGLYV010000289.1:0-242 GCF_047304225.1 Pseudomonas sp. Pseusp3
GGCCAGAAAGGCCAGATCGACGCCGCCGCCGCTTACCGCGATCTGCTGGGCGAGCGCAGCGAAGTCTCCGACTCCCACGAAAACTGCGAAAAGGTCCAGGATCCGTACTCCCTGCGCTGCCAGCCGCAAGTCATGGGCGCCTGCCTGACCCAGTTCCGCCAGGCCGCCGAAGTGCTGGCCATCGAAGCCAACGCCGTCTCGGACAACCCGCTGGTGTTCGCCGCCGAAGGCGACGTGATCTC
>NZ_JBGLYV010000290.1:0-242 GCF_047304225.1 Pseudomonas sp. Pseusp3
CGGCGACTCACTTTTTTTACAAGCGCCTAAAAAAGTAAGCAAAAAAACGCTCGCCCCGAACGTCCGGCCCCTCGCCAGGGCTCGGGGTTCCTTCGCTCCGCTCAGCCTGCCGAGGGGGCGGGTGGATCAAGATCAAGAGCGGCAGGCGAGCTAACGCTCGGCCTCGTAGGAGCGAGCTAGCTCGCGATGGACGTCAACGATGACGCGGGCTGCCTGAATGCCTGCGGTGTCCTGGCGTTTTT
>NZ_JBGLYV010000291.1:0-242 GCF_047304225.1 Pseudomonas sp. Pseusp3
CGGTTTTCGCCCACGGTGGGGGTGGCTGTCAGCGTCACGGTGGTGGTGTCGTTGACTTCGGTGACCGTGGTTGCTACCGGGGTTTTCACCGGGTTGATCGCTTCGAGGTTGCCGCCGTCGGCCGATTGAATCGACTCTGTAACGGTGGTTGGCCCCTTGTAAACGTCGTTGCCTACGGTCACCGGAAGGCTGCCCGAACTCTGACCTTCAGCGATGGTGATCACCTAGCCGCTGTCGAGGGT
>NZ_JBGLYV010000292.1:0-241 GCF_047304225.1 Pseudomonas sp. Pseusp3
CGGTAGTTCAGTCGGTTAGAATACCGGCCTGTCACGCCGGGGGTCGCGGGTTCGAGTCCCGTCCGCTGCGCCATATTTTCCGAGTCAGGCACGCCTGGCTCGAGATTGAAAAGCTACTGAGTTTTCAATCAGACGAGTTACTTGAGCATCTGCTCAAAGCGATACGCAGCGGTAGTTCAGTCGGTTAGAATACCGGCCTGTCACGCCGGGGGTCGCGGGTTCGAGTCCCGTCCGCTGCGCC
>NZ_JBGLYV010000293.1:0-233 GCF_047304225.1 Pseudomonas sp. Pseusp3
ACCAACTCATCTACCGGACAACTACTGGGTGCGGCAGGAGTCCTGGCAAGCATATTTAAGGCCATGTAGATGGTTAACAAAGTGGTGCCATTCAAACTCAACTGACACCGTCCTGATGAAGACGGGCGTGATGTCGAGGTGGTGCTTGGTGAACCTGGCGCCATTGAGATTGATTAAGAAATTTGGAACGGCTTCGGCTTTGGTGGTGGCAACGCCAGTTTACTGCTTACGGC
>NZ_JBGLYV010000294.1:0-232 GCF_047304225.1 Pseudomonas sp. Pseusp3
TGTTCGGCACCAGGTTTTCGAAGTTGCCGCCAGTGGTACCGGTGATGGTGGTGCTGACGGTGCTGCCGTTGACATAGGCGTCATTGGCCGGGGTCTCGACCACGACGCTGCCAGTGGTCTTGCCGGCTTCAATGGTAATGACAGAGCCGTTGCTCAAGGTCACGGTCATTGGCGTGCCGGCCGGGTTGGTCAGGGTCGCGGTGTAGGTGATCTGCCCGCCTTCGGTGATGTT
>NZ_JBGLYV010000295.1:0-231 GCF_047304225.1 Pseudomonas sp. Pseusp3
GTAGGAGCGAGCTTGCTCGCGATGGACGTCAACGATGACGAGGGCTGTCTGAATCCCCGCGGTGTCCCGGCGTTTTTAGCGAGCAAGCTCGCTCCTACAGGGGGGCGGTCACGTTAGATCAGGCCGGCCAGCAGGCCGCTTCGCTTTTGCTTTTGCTTTTGATCTTCTTGCCCCCTCGAGAGGCTTCGTTCCGGTTCTGCGCAGTGGGCAACCCGGCATGGATGCCGGGTT
>NZ_JBGLYV010000296.1:0-231 GCF_047304225.1 Pseudomonas sp. Pseusp3
CTCCTGCACCACTTCATCCACCGTAAGCGTGGTGCGGATAATGGGATTATCCCGGGAAAAACCGCAGTACTTGCAATTATTGATGCATTCGTTGGACAGGTAAATGGGGGCGAACAGGCGGATGGTCCGGCCGAAATGCAGCCGCGTCAGACGCCGGCTCTCCTGCGCCATCTCCTCCAGGCGGGCGTCGTCAACCGGTTCCAGCAACGCCATGAAACGGCGTACCAGGGG
>NZ_JBGLYV010000297.1:0-229 GCF_047304225.1 Pseudomonas sp. Pseusp3
CTTCGCCGTCATCGAGCTCGTCGATTTCCGCTTCGATCTTGTTGCAGACCGGAACAACCACGGCGCCTTCTTCTTCGGCGATGGCCTTGACCACGTCCAGGTGCGGGTTGTTTTCGATACCGTCTTCAGCGACGTTGGCGATGTAGATGTCCGGTTTGGTTGTCAGCAGGTGGAAGCCCTTGATCACCGCTTTCTCGTCGGTGCGGATGTTCTTGATGAGGCTTCTCGC
>NZ_JBGLYV010000298.1:0-228 GCF_047304225.1 Pseudomonas sp. Pseusp3
TGTAGGAGCGAGCTTGCTCGCGATGTATTCAGAAACGCCGCGTTTCATCAGCAAGCACGCGTTATCGTTGACGACCATCGCGAGCGGACTCGCTCCTACAGAGGGAAGGGGCAATCAGGTGGGAACCCTGTAGGAGCGAGCTTGCTCGCGATGTATTCAGAAACGCCGCGTTTCATCAGCAAGCACGCGTTATCGTTGACGACCATCGCGAGCGAGCTCGCTCCTACA
>NZ_JBGLYV010000029.1:0-68513 GCF_047304225.1 Pseudomonas sp. Pseusp3
GTGGTGGTGGCGGCGGGACTGCCAAGCCCCCGGGATTGCCCTCGCCGTTCACGACACCCACACTTCCCGACCCGATTTTTACCAACCCGAATGCGATTCATGGGTTTGACGTTACCGGTTTTATCCAGGACATGACCCTGGACACCACCAATGCGAATTGCCCCAATACCAGCGACCCGAGCCGCTTTGGGGGGACCGTCCAGTTGAACGGCGTCACGATTGTTGTCCCTTGCAACACCGTAATGCAGATGCCGGCCAACACCCTGACCTGGGCCGACTTCGTCAGGGGTGGAACCCTGGCGCTCGGAAAATCACCGGCGGCTTACCCCTCGTTCGAGATCCATGTGGTAGGCAATACCGTCTCCAACAAGCCAATTGCCGGGCTGATCTTTGTCTCCCAGCAATCCGTCAACGCAGGTAGCGGTGTCATCACCCGGATCGACTACACCAACGGCAACATCGAAGTTGACAGTGGAAACCCGACGCAACCCACGATCATTCAGATCAACGATCCGAATGGCCGTTTTGGCCGCGCCCAAAGCCCCGACCCACGCTTCTCCGTCGATGATGCCAACCCGACCATCCATGCTGCCACCGGCTACCCGATGTGCGTGCCACGTACGCTCTCCGGGGACGATGCGCTCTGCCCACAGAAAAACCGGCCAAAAGTGGTCACCCCGACCACGACCAACAACTGCCGCAATTTCAGCCAGGCCGGCGTCGCGCTTCCGGCCAGTGGAGAGCTCTCGGGTCCAGCGGTGGGGCAGGTCTATTGCAGCCAGTACGTCATGAAGCGATTCAGCGATGCTACACGCACGGCGACGGACCCCGACCCGACACAACAGGCACCCTTCGAAGTCGGCGACTTCATCAGCTGGTCCGGTACTCTGTTCAAGTCAGCAACTACTGGCCTCCCGGACTTTGTCTCTGCACACACGATCGAGGCGAATGTCGGGATCTACACTCAGCCTGGTTCGCAGCCCAGCTACATGGCTATCGGGGAATTTGGCATCGGTACGGCCGACCCGGCCGCAACGGCCATCAACGGAGTAGCCCAGGAGACGCAGGACCGGATTTTCCTTGAAGCCTCGACCACCGACATCAAGACCCCGGTCGACATCTATCTGATAGATGTCAATCCATCGACAGGTGTGCAAACCAATCGCTGGATTACCCCCTATGAGATGACGGGTGAATGCAACCCTGGACTGGGCCTTGCGGCCAGTTGCCTGGGAGCCTCGGGTGGTATCACGACCCAGAACACGGGTGCTCAGCCACAACGCGCCAGATTGCGTGCGACCAAAGCGCCCACTGGGCTGCTTAGCCAGCCGACACGTACCTTGCGCGTCGTTGCCCGGTCACTTTGCGTTCCACAGCTAAGCTTGTCCCAGGCCGGCGTGGATGCTTGCATCCAGAATGCGGGCAGGTTGACCGTCGCCAATGGACTGACTGCCGGACAGTATGTGGCGCCGGTGTTCGAGTTCATCTTTCCGGAAGGCGTCAAGCCTGGCGACCCGGTGGTGCCGAACGACTTCTGGCACCTGCCGTTCATACGTAACGGCGAGGGTGTGAGCACTCCAACAGGCGTAGGCCCTCTGGACCCGACACCATGGTGATCAAGGCCTGAACACAGCGCAAAAAAAAACCGCCGCTCCCGGAGGAAGCGGCGTTTTTTTCAAGACACTGCGTTAAGGCTTAGTAGCCCAGGTCGAAGTTCTCTTCTTTCATGTCCATCAGGTTGTTGGCGCCCGACAGCATGGTTGCAACGTGAGTGCGGGTACGCGGCAGGATGCGCTGGAAGTAGAAGCGCGCAGTCTGCAGCTTGGCGGTGTAGAACGCCTCTTCGGTAGTGCCGGCAGCCAGTTTCTCGGCAGCCAGGCGCGCCATGTCAGCCCAGAAGTAGGCCAGGCAGGCGTAACCGGAGTACATCAGGTAGTCCACGGAGGCCGCGCCGACTTCTTCGCGATCTTTCATGGCGGCCATACCGACCTTCATGGTCAGCTCGCCCCATTCCTTGTTCAGTGCAGCCAGCGGAGCGATGAACTCTTGAACCGCTTCGTTGCCTTCGTTGGTCTGGCAGAACTTGTGGACGATCTTGGTGAAGCCTTTCAGAGCCTCGCCCTGGGTCATCAACACTTTACGGCCCAGCAGGTCGAGTGCCTGGATACCGGTGGTGCCTTCGTACAGCATCGAGATACGGCTGTCGCGAACGTTCTGCTCCATGCCCCACTCGGCGATGAAGCCGTGGCCGCCGTAGATCTGCACGCCGTGGTTGGCCGACTCAAAACCGACTTCGGTCATGAACGCCTTGGCGATTGGCGTCATGAAAGCCAGCAATGCGTCGGCTTTCTTCTTCGCCTCGGAGTCCACACCGTACTTGACGATGTCGACTTGCTTGGCGGTGAAGTAAACCATCGCACGGTTACCTTCGGCGAATGCCTTCATGGTCAACAACATGCGGCGTACGTCAGGGTGAACGATGATCGGGTCAGCGGCTTTGTCCGGCGCTTTCGGGCCAGTCAGCGAGCGCATTTGCAGACGGTCGCGAGCGTATTTCAGGCCGCCCTGGAAACCGACTTCGGCGTGGGCCAGACCTTGCAGAGCGGTACCCAGACGTGCGGTGTTCATGAAGGTGAACATGCAGTTCAGGCCTTTGTTCGCCGGGCCGATCAGGAAACCGGTAGCGCCGTCGAAGTTCATCACGCAGGTGGCGTTGCCGTGGATGCCCATCTTGTGTTCCAGGGAACCGCAAGACACGGCGTTACGCGTGCCAACCGAGCCATCAGCGTTCGGCAGGAACTTCGGCACGATGAACAGGGAGATGCCTTTGGTGCCAGCCGGTGCATCCGGCAGGCGGGCCAGTACGATGTGGACGATGTTGTCGGCCATGTCGTGCTCACCGGCCGAGATGAAGATCTTGGTGCCGGAAACCTTGTAGGAACCGTCGGCCTGAGGCTCGGCCTTGGTGCGCAGCATGCCCAGGTCGGTGCCGCAGTGCGGCTCGGTCAGGCACATGGTGCCGGTCCACTCGCCGGAAACCAGCTTGGTCAGGTAAGCCTCTTGCTGCTCAGGGGTGCCGTGCTCGGAGATGGTGTTCATCGCACCGTGCGACAGGCCTGGGTACATGCCCCACGACCAGTTGGACTCGCCGACCATTTCGCTGATGGCCAGACCCAGAGACTCCGGCAGGCCTTGGCCGCCATGCTCTACGTCGTGGGCCAGGCTTGGCCAGCCGCCTTCAACGAATTGCTTGTAGGCTTCCTTGAAGCCAGTCGGGGTCTTAACGCCAGACTCGCTCCAGATGCAGCCTTCGAGGTCGCCCACGCGGTTCAGCGGAGCCAGCACCTGCTCACAAAACTTGGCGCCTTCTTCGAGAATGGCGTCAACCATGTCCGGAGTTGCGTCCGCACAAGCCGGCAGGCTCTGATAGTGCGCTTCGTAGCCGAGCAGTTCGTCACGTACGAAGCGAATATCACGCAAGGGGGCCTTGTAGTCAGGCATAGCGATAAACCTCTGCTGATGTAACCGGGAATGAACGACCGCATTGATTTGTTGTTGCGATCAAACAGTTGTTTGAAACATACGTTTACGCCCAAATCTTGTCAAGCGCCGATCTTTTGCCGTTCGTCATCGCAGGTTTGGACACACAGGCACACGGCAACGCCCCCGCGCGTTCGAAGCAGCCCGCCACACAGGAAAGATTAGTTGAGCAAGAAAGACTTACGCAGAAAAACGCCGCGATCGGGCGCGGCGCTTGAAGGTGCGGATTCAGTAAAAAATCAAGCGAAGGTATCGATCAAGGTTCCAAGCACTTCATCGGCTGCCTTGGCGACTTTCACGCCCAGTTCCACCTGAAATTTGCCCTGAGACATTTCGACCACGTTGCTGGCCAGGTCCGATTGCTGACTACGATCGACAGAACGCAAGCGATCAACCTGAGCCTCGGAAGACTGGCTGGTGACTGAGCGTTCAATGGTGGTGTTGGCGATCTGCCCGGCGGCTTGATCGACACGGTTCTGCCCTGTCTGAATAGTGCTCAGACCGGCATAAAAAGCGCTGTTTCCTGAGATTTCCACGGGAGAACTCGTCCTTGCAAAGGATCAACAGCGGCCATTGAAGCAGAGTGGCCGGCAAAACACCCGACAAAAACACTAATGGCACAATGCCTTGTCATAGGCAAAGCCCGCATTGCTAAAACATCAGTCCAACAGGTCCAGTTGCAAGTGCTCGGCCACCGCTTCGGCCGTGACGGCCTTGAGTTTGGGCACACGCCCCAGGCACGGCGCTGGCAGACGCTCGGCGAGAGTGGCAAGGTTTTCTTCAAGACGCGAGGTCTTCGGGTCGATGATGTTGGCCACCCACCCCGCCAGTTGCAGACCGTCCCGGGCAATCGCTTCGGCCGTCAGCAATGCATGGCTGATACATCCCAAGCGCACGCCGACCACCAGAATCACCGGCAGACCCAGCGCCATTGCCAAGTCCGACAGATTGTCCTGATCTGCCAGCGGCACGCGCCAGCCTCCAGCGCCTTCGATCAAGGTGAAATCTGCCTGCATGGCCAGAATCTGCCGCATCGGCGCCAGCAACGACTGCACCGTCAGCGCCACCCCGGCCTCTCGCGCCGCCAGGTGCGGGGCAATGGCCGGTTCGAAGGCCATCGGATTGACCTGTGCATAGGTGAGTGTTAGCGAACACTCCGCCAGCAAGGCCAGTGCATCGGCATTGCGCAAGCCTTTGGGTGTCACATCGCAACCGGAAGCGACCGGCTTGCCCGCCGCCGTGCTCAAGCCTGCCGAACGTGCCGCGTGCAGCAGCCCCGCAGCGACCGTGGTCTTACCAACATCGGTATCCGTGCCGGTGATGAAATAGGCTGCACTCATAAGGATTTCTCCAAAACGGCGTACACCACTTGATAAGTCGCCGGCAGGCCTTGGGCCTGACGAAACTGCTCGTAAGCCTCAATCAGACCCAGAATCCGTGCCCGGCCGGTCAAGCCACCCGGTCGACCGGGATTGAGGTTGTGCGCACCCAGCGCCTTGAGTTCATGGGTCAGGCTGCGCACATCCGGGTAATGCAGCACATGCGCAAGGTTTTGCAGACTGACCGTCCTCAAGCCGCTGGCCGCACACAACTGCTGATAAACACCAAACTCCCGGAAACGGTTGACATGCACCATGCCATCGACCTGCCGCCAGCTGTCGCGCAATTCAAACAACGTCCCTGCACACAGACTAGCAAACGCGAAAATTCCACCCGGCTTCAGCACCCGAAAGGCTTCACTGAGCACCGATTCGAAGTCCGCGCACCACTGCACCGCCAGGCTGGAGAAGATCAGGTCGCAAGTCGAATCCTGCAGTGGCAAACGCTCGGCGTCGCCGGCCACGAAGTGCGTGGCACCTCCCAATGGCCGGGCATGGTTGAGCATGCCTTCGGCGATATCCAGCGCCACACCATGACCGCCCGGAAAGTGCTCATCCAGGGCACGACTGAAATGCCCGGTGCCACAACCAAGATCCAGCCAACGCTGCGGTACGAAGTCTTGCGGTAAGCGCCTGAGCAATTGGCTGCCGACATCACGCTGCAACTCGGCAACGCTATCGTAGCTCGCCGCTGCGCGGGAGAAGGAAGCGGCGACCTGGCGCTTGTCGGGCAAGGCGCCGGGCAGGTTGGGAAGGGATAAATCAGTCATCGCCGCACTCATGCAAAAAGGCCTGGATCGCCCCCGCCACACCGTGGGGATCTTCCAGGAGAAACGCGTGGCTGGCCTGTTCAATCAGACCGATTTCAACATCCGGCAGCAATGCCAACAACTCGCCCGCCGCTTGCGCTGGCACCAGCCCGTCATGGCCGGCGAACAGATGCAATTGCGGACCGCGGAACGACTGCATTGCCTGTCGTGTATCCAGTTGCGCGAGCACTTGCAGACCGCTCAGCAGCAGCGGCGCGGCGGTGTTCGGTGCACCACCGAGCAACAACCGCGACAATCCGCGCGAGTCTTCGGCGCCTTGGGCGCAGAGCAGTGAAAAGCGTTTCAACGTCGCGCGCGGATCGGCTCCACATCCCGCCAGAAACGCATCGAAGGTTTCCCGGGGCATGGCGCTTGCCCATTGTTCATGAGCGACAAAAGAAGCGTTGCTGGCCAGGGTAAACACACCACAGCAGCGATCTGCACGCCGGGCCGCCAACTCGCAGGCGAGCATGCCGCCCAAGGACCAACCGCCAAGCCAGGCGTCCTGCGGCAATATCGAATCAAGCTCGTCGAGCCACTCTTGAAGATCGCTCGACTCCAGTTCCGGTAACGGCTCGATCTCGACATGCAGGTGCTCATCCAGGCCGCGCAAGGCCGCCGCCAAAGGCTCCAGCGGTGAAACGCCAAGGCCCCAACCGGGCAGCAGAATCAGACGATCACGCATGGCTTGGCTCCGGCTTCAGTTGTTGAAAGCAATCGGCCAGTCCATTTAACAATAGCTGTACCTGGGCCTCGCTGTGGGCAGCCGTCAGCGTGACCCGCAGTCGGGCGCTGCCGGCAGGTACGGTCGGCGGGCGAATCGCGGTCACCATCAACCCGCGTTCGCGCAGCATTTGCGAAAGGCGTACCGCGCGCCCCGCATCACCAATCATGATCGGCTGGATCGGCGTGAAGCTGTCCATGAGTTCCAGGCCAATCTGTTCGGCACCGGCGCGGAACTGGCGGATCAGCGTCTGCAAATGCTCGCGACGCCAGTGTTCGCTGCGCAGCAGTTCCAGGCTTTTCAACGTGGCGCAGGCCAGCGCAGGTGGCTGGCTGGTGGTGTAGATGTAGGGACGGGCGAACTGGATAAGACTCTCGATCAGCTCTTCGCTGCCCGCCACAAAGGCACCCGCCGTACCAAAGGCTTTACCGAGGGTACCGACCAGCACCGGAACGTCATCCTGGCTCAGACCGAAATGCTCGACGATGCCGCCACCGTTGGCACCCAGCGGTCCAAAACCATGGGCATCGTCGACCATCAACCAGGCGCCTTTGGCCTTGGCCTCGCGAGCCAGCGCTGGCAAGTCAGCGATATCGCCGTCCATGCTGAACACGCCGTCGGTGACCACCAGCGTATTGCCGGTGGCTTTTTCCAGGCGTTTGGCCAGGCTCACCGGGTCGTTGTGCAGATAGCGATTGAACCGCGCACCGGACAACAGCCCCGCGTCGAGCAGCGACGCATGATTGAGGCGGTCTTCGAGCACCGTATCACCCTGCCCCACCAGCGCCGTGACCGCGCCGAGGTTGGCCATGTAACCGGTGGTGAACAGCAACGCGCGCGGGCGACCGGTCAGGTCGGCCAATGCTTCTTCCAGGGCATGATGCGGGGTGCTATGGCCGATGACCAGATGTGACGCCCCGCCGCCCACACCCCACTTCGAAGCACCCGCGCGCCAGGCTTCGATCACTTGCGGATGATTGGCCAGGCCCAGGTAGTCGTTGTTGCAGAACGCCAGCAACGGCTGGCCATCGACCACCACTTGCGGCCCCTGCGGACTTTCGAGCAGCGGGCGCTGGCGGTAGAGGTTTTCGGCACGACGGGCAGCAAGGCGTGCGGCGAGATCGAAAGACATGCAGGCCTCGACTTTCAAATGACATAGAGCTTTTTGTGGGAGCGGACTTGCTCGCGAATACGGTCTGACATTCAACAAAGATGTTGACTGATACACCGCCTTCGCGAGCAAGCCCGCTCCCACAGGGTTTAGCATTCATCCAGTGGAAGCTGTGATTGCTCAAATAGCTGCGTTGTAAAACTGCTCGCTGCTCTTCTGCTCCACCAGCGCCTGCTCGATAGCCGCCTGATGCACTTCATCGGCGTGCTCTTCGCGGGCTTCCGGCAGGATGCCCAGGCGCGAGAACAGTTGCATGTCCTTGTCGGCCTGCGGGTTGGCAGTGGTCAGCAGTTTTTCGCCGTAGAAAATCGAGTTGGCACCGGCGAAGAACGCCAGGGCCTGCATCTGTTCGTTCATGGCTTCGCGGCCGGCGGACAGGCGCACGTGGGATTTTGGCATCAGGATGCGGGCAACCGCGAGCATGCGGATGAAGTCGAATGGATCGACGTCGTCGGCATTTTCCAGCGGCGTACCGGCGACTTTCACCAGCATGTTGATCGGCACCGACTCCGGATGCTCCGGCAGGTTGGCCAACTGGATCAACAGGTTGGCGCGATCGTCCAGCGACTCACCCATGCCCAGAATGCCGCCGGAGCAGATCTTCATCCCCGAGTCACGCACATACGCCAGGGTTTGCAGGCGCTCGCTGTAGGTGCGGGTGGTGATGATGCTGCCGTAGAACTCCGGCGAGGTATCGAGGTTGTGGTTGTAGTAGTCGAGGCCGGCCTTGGCCAGCGCTTCGGTCTGCTCCTGATCCAGGCGCCCGAGGGTCATGCAGGTTTCCAGGCCCAGGGCTTTCACGCCTTCGACCATCTTCAGCACATAAGGCATGTCCTTGGCCGACGGGTGCTTCCACGCCGCGCCCATGCAGAAACGGGTCGAACCGATGGCCTTGGCGCGAGCGGCCTCTTCGAGGACCTTCTGCACTTCCATCAGTTTTTCTTTTTCCAGGCCGGTATTGTAGTGACCGGACTGCGGACAATATTTGCAATCTTCCGGGCAGGCGCCGGTCTTGATCGACAACAGGGTCGACACCTGGACGCGGTTGGCGTCGAAATGCGCGCGGTGCACCGTCTGCGCCTGGAACAACAGGTCGTTGAATGGCTGAACGAAGAGTGCTTTGACTTCGGCCAAAGACCAGTCATGACGCAGGTTTGCAGTGGTGCTGGCGCTCATGGGCGATTCCTTGATTTATGCTGGGCTGGCGACCGGGGGAATGGAATACCCACAGGCGCGACACGGATGTTCGGCATATTTAAGGAAGAGCGATGCGCTGTCAACCACGATACAAAGGACCGGTTTACATCTGGTTAAAAAACAAACAACACTGCTTGCTCTGCGATGAAATCGCCGATGGCACCCTCCCTGTCTGCATGGCCTGTGAAACCGAGTTGCCCTGGCTCGGCGATCACTGCCAGACCTGCGCCCTGCCGCTCCCGGCTGCGGGCCTGACCTGCGGCCATTGCTTGAAGCAGCCACCGGCCTTCGAACAAGTGATTGCTCCCTGGACCTACAGCTTTCCGGTAGACAGCCTGATCACCCGTTTCAAGCACAACGCAAAGTGGCCGTTTGGTCGCCTGCTCGCCGAACTTCTCGTTCAATGCCTGCAACATCGCTTCGAAGACGATCTGCAGCGGCCCCATGCGCTGATCCCGGTGCCACTGGCCAGCCGGCGCCTGCGCCAGCGCGGGTTCAATCAGGCGGCAATGCTGGCTCAGTGGTTGAGTGCCAGTCTCGATATCCCTTGCGACGAACGGTTGCTGCTGCGAACCCAGGACACCGACGCCCAGCAGGCCTTGAATGCCGAAGCCCGCCGAAAGAACCTGCGCAACGCATTCGCCCTGGCACCCGGCGCCGTCGTCAAAGGCCGGCACCTGGCCCTGATCGACGACGTACTGACCACGGGTGCCACGGCCCAGGCCCTGGCGAGGCTGCTGATGGACGCCGGTGCGGCGAGGGTCGACGTCTATTGCCTGGCCCGCACGCCCAAACCCGGCGAGACACCCTGACTTGACTCGCGCAGCCCAAGCGGCCAACGTCCTCATCATCGTCACCACCCAAAGCGACTCGCCATGTCTTTGCCCACCTTGTTGTCCCAGCACATTGTCCGCCGTCCGCAGCGCATCGCCCTGCTGCAGCACATCGCCGAACAAGGCTCGATCACCCGCGCCGCAAAGAGCGCGGGCCTGAGCTACAAGGCCGCCTGGGATGCGATCGATGAACTGAACAACCTGGCGCAGAAACCGCTGGTGGAGCGGATTGTCGGTGGCAAGGGCGGTGGCGGTGCCCGCCTGTCCAACGAAGGCGAGCGCGTGTTGCGCCTGTACCAGAAGCTGCAAGCCTTACAGGCTCAAGTGCTGGAAGCCGCTGAAGACGCCAGCGACCTCGACCTGCTCGGGCGCTTGATGCTGCGCACCAGCGCACGCAATCAGCTGCACGGCAAGGTAATGGCGATCGAACCTCAGGGACGCAACGACCTGATTCGCCTCGAAGTCGCCGAAGGCGTGATCGTCGACGCGCAAATCACCCACGACAGCACCGAGCGCCTGGAACTGCAAATCGGCACTGAAGTCGTGGCATTGATCAAGGCCGGATGGCTCGATGTGCTTGGAATCGATTCCGTTGAAACCCATGGAAACAATTGTCTGAAAGGCACCATCGAAAAAATTCTCGACGCCGACGATGGCCCCAGCGAAGTGCGCATTACCCTGCCCAACGGCCTGACACTGTGTGCCCTGGACGAACCGAGGCATCTGCAGGCATTGGGGCTGACGTGCGGCAAGCCGGTGCGCGTGGAGTTTTCGCCGTCCAGGGTGCTGCTGGGCACACCGCTGTAAACAGAACTGCAACAAAAGGTTCATTACTCATGATTAAGGTGTCTGCAAAACCGCAGGGAGCCTGAAATGAGCCTATTAGAAGAAAACCAGTCCACCGATCTCGAAACCATGGTCGGCCTCAGTCGTCGCGGCTTCATCAGCGCAGGTGCCCTGTGCGGCGCCGCGATGTTCCTCGGCGGCAACCTGTTGAGCCGCAGTGTGATGGCTGCCAGCGTCAGCGCCGGTAACAGCCGGTTGCTGGGTTTCGACAGCATTCCCGCCGCCACCAGCGACGCAATCACCCTGCCACCGGGCTACAAGTCCTCGGTGCTGATCAGCTGGGGCCAGCCTCTGCACAAGGATGGCCCGGCGTTCGACCCGAGCGGCAACGGCAGCGCCGAACATCAGGAAGCCCAGTTCGGCGACAACAACGACGGCATGAGCCTGTTCGAATTCCCGGGCGAAAAAGACCGGGCGCTGATGGCGATCAACAACGAATACACCAACTACCGCTACCTCTACGCTCACGGCGGCATGCCGCAATCGGCGGAAGATGTACGCAAGGCGCTGGCCTGCGAAGGTGTGTCGGTGATTGAAGTGCAGCGCAAGAACGGCCAATGGCAATTCGTCCAAGGCTCGCGCTACAACCGCCGCATTCACGGCAATGCCCCGATCAGCATGAGCGGCCCGGCCGCCGGCCATGCCCTGTTGAAAACCAGTGCCGATCCCCACGGCAAGAACGTTCTCGGCACCTTTCAGAATTGCGCCAACGGCAAGACGCCGTGGGGCACCTATCTGACCTGTGAAGAGAACTTCACCGACTGTTTCGGCAGCAGCAACGCGGAGCAGAAATTCGACCCGGCACAAAAACGCTACGGCGCGGTGGCGACCAGCAAGGAGATCAACTGGCACCAGCACGACGAGCGCTTCGACCTGGCCAAGAACCCCAACGAGCTCAACCGTCACGGCTGGGTGGTGGAGATCGATCCATTTGATCCGAAGTCGACGCCGGTCAAACGCACGGCCCTGGGGCGCTTCAAGCACGAAAACGCCGCCCTGGCCGAAACTGGCGATGGTCATGCCGTGGTGTACATGGGCGACGATGAGCGCGGTGAGTTCATCTACAAATTCGTCAGCCGCGACAAGATTGACCACAAGAACCCCAAGGCCAACCGCGACATTCTCGATCACGGCACCTTGTACGTGGCGCGTTTCGATGCGGGGGACGGCAACGCCGATCACCCGAAAGGCCAAGGTGAATGGATCGAACTGACCCACGGCAAGAACGGTATCGACGCCAGCAGCGGCTTTGCCGATCAGGCTGAAGTGCTGATCCACGCCCGTCTCGCCGCCAGTGTGGTGAAAGCCACGCGCATGGACCGCCCGGAATGGATCGTGGTCAGCCCCAAGGATGGCCAGGTCTACTGCACGCTGACCAACAACGCCAAACGTGGCGAAGACGGGCAACCGGTGGGCGGACCGAACCCGCGCGAGAAGAACGTCTACGGCCAGATCCTGCGCTGGCGCACCGAGCGCGACGATCACGCCTCGCACACCTTTGCCTGGGACCTGTTTGTGGTGGCCGGCAACCCGGGTGCGCATGCCGGTACACCGAAGGCCGGCTCGTCGAACATCACGCCGCAGAACATGTTCAACAGCCCGGACGGCCTGGGCTTCGACAAGGCCGGACGCTTGTGGATCCTGACTGACGGTGATGTGAGCAACGCCGGTGACTTTGCCGGAATGGGTAATAATCAGATGCTCTGCGCTGATCCTGCGACCGGCGAGATTCGCCGCTTCATGGTCGGACCGGTGGGCTGTGAGGTGACCGGGATCAGCTTCTCGCCGGACCAGAAAACCCTGTTTGTCGGGATCCAGCACCCGGGCGAAAATGGCGGTTCGACCTTCCCCGAGCATCTGCCTAACGGCAAGCCGCGCTCATCGGTGATGGCGATTACCCGGGAAGACGGCGGGATCGTCGGCGCCTGACAGACCCTCTTCGCGAGCAAGCCCGCTCCCACTGGTGATCTATGGTGTGCCACCGATCGCGTGCACACCAACGATCCAGTGTGGGAGCGGGCTCGCCCGCGAAGGCGTCAGCCCAAACACCGCACATCTCAAGCCCACCCCCTAAAACCGCGCCGTCTGCGCTACCATGCCTGGCCGGACGCAGCAACCTGCTGCGCGCAGGAGTCAGCATGGCCCACCCGTTTGAAACCCTTACGCCAGACCTCGTGCTCGATGCCGTCGAAAGCATCGGCTTTCTCAGCGATGCGCGCATCCTGGCGCTCAACAGCTACGAGAACCGCGTCTATCAGGTCGGTATCGAAGACGCCGAGCCGCTGATCGCCAAGTTCTACCGGCCGCAACGCTGGAGCAACGAAGCGATTCTGGAAGAGCACCAGTTCACCGCCGAACTCGCCGACTGCGAGGTGCCGGTCGTGGCGCCGTTGATCCACAACGGTGAAACCCTGCACGAACACAACGGTTTTCGTTTCACCCTGTTCCCCCGCCGTGGCGGCCGTGCACCGGAGCCTGGCAACCTCGATCAACTGTATCGCCTTGGCCAGTTGCTCGGCCGCTTGCATGCGGTTGGCTCGACACGGCCGTTCGAGCACCGTGAAGCACTGGCGGTGAAAAACTTCGGCCATGACTCACTCAATACCTTGCTCGACGGCAACTTCATCCCCCGCAGCCTGCTGCCGGCCTACGAGTCGGTGGCCCGCGATCTGCTCAAGCGTGTGGAAGATGCCTACAGCAACACGCCGCACCAGAACATCCGCATGCACGGTGACTGCCACCCCGGCAACATGATGTGCCGCGACGAGATGTTCCATATCGTCGACCTCGACGACTGCCGCATGGGCCCGGCGGTGCAGGACATCTGGATGATGCTCGCCGGCGATCGCCAGGATTGCCTGAGCCAGTTGTCGGAACTGATGGATGGCTACAACGAATTCCACGACTTCGACCCGCGTGAACTGACCTTGATCGAACCATTGCGTGCCTTGCGCCTGATGCACTACAGCGCCTGGCTCGCCCGCCGCTGGGACGACCCCGCATTTCCCCGCAGCTTTCCGTGGTTCGGCACCGAGCGTTATTGGGGTGATCAGGTGCTGGCATTGCGCGAGCAACTGGCGGCACTCAATGAAGAGCCACTCAAACTCTTCTGATTCACCCTCAAACCCTGTAGGAGCGAGCTTGCTCGCGAAAAATCAGAGAACACCGCGGGGCATCAGGTTCCCCGCGTTATCGTGGACGACCATCGTCGGAACGCCGCCCGGAGCAAGCTCGCTCCTACATGTATCAGCACATCACACAAAATCTCCTTACAATCCCCCTCTTTGTTAGCTGCCTAAGCAAGGATTCTGCATGCAAGCCGCCAACCCGCGTCGCGGGTACATTCTAGGCCTGAGTGCCTACATCATCTGGGGGCTTTTCCCCCTCTATTTCAAAGCCATCGCCAGCGTGCCCGCCGTGGAAATCATCATCCACCGGGTGCTGTGGTCGGCGCTGTTCGGTGCCTTGTTGCTGCTGGTCTGGAAGCATCCCGGCTGGTGGCGCGAGCTGCGGGAAAACCCGCGACGGCTGGCGATCCTGGCCCTGAGCGGTGCGCTGATCGCAGCCAACTGGCTGACCTACGTCTGGTCGGTGAACAACGGCCGCATGCTGGAGGCCAGCCTCGGCTACTACATCAACCCGTTGGTGAACGTGCTGCTGGGCATGCTGATCCTCGGCGAACGGCTGCGGCGCATGCAATGGATTGCCGTCGGTCTGGCGACTGTGGGGGTGGCGCAACAGGTCTGGCAAGTCGGCAGCCTGCCGTGGGTGTCGCTGGTGCTGGCCCTGACCTTCGGCTTCTATGGCCTGATTCGCAAGCAAGCACCGGTCAAGGCACTGCCGGGGCTCGTGGTGGAAACCTGGATGCTGGTGCCGATTGCCCTCGGCTGGTTGCTGCTCAACCCGACGGCCAGCAGCGCCCAGGCCGAATTCTGGACCACGTCCCAAGCCTGGTGGCTGGTGGCCGCCGGCCCGATCACGCTGGTGCCACTGGTCTGCTTCAACGCCGCTGCACGGCATTTGCCCTACACGACACTGGGTTTTCTCCAGTACCTGGCACCGACACTGGTGCTGCTGCAAGCGGTCCTGCTGTTTGGCGAGCACTTGTCGTCCAGCACCCTGGTGGCGTTCATGTTTATCTGGGCCGGCCTGGCGGTTTACAGCGTTGATGCGTGGCTCAGTTTGCGTCGCCGCAGCTGATCAAAAAACACACAACCCCCTACAGGCCACGTCTCCCGTGGCCTGCGTTGATCCTTCCCAAGGTTATCCACAGCGTGATCCCCGCCGATTGTGTGCAAGTGGTTGAAACTGCTGGTTTTTTGATCAAGTCCTGAAGAACCCCGGTCGGCGTGGCCTGGCGGTGTGTCTCTACAGGTTATCCACAGGCCGGTGCACGTTTAACTTGGATAACCTGATCAGGGATCACTGCGCAGCACCAACTCGACCATCAGATCATCGGCCAGGGTTTCCAGGCGCGATTGCAGTACGTCCAGCGACAACGTCAGCGGGACAGCAAGAATCGCTTCGGCATGGAACAACGGCTCGCTGCTCATCGGTGCCGGGCGCACTTCGGTGACCAGCCGTTCCAGATTCACCCCCTGCTCGCTCAACAAGCGTGTGATGTCACGCACGATCCCCGGTCGATCATTGCCCACCAGTTCCATGGCGATCGGCTTCCAGGTGCAAGATTGTTCGATGCTGCTTTCGGCGACCAACACGCGAATGCCCTGGGCGGACAAGCCCTGCAGGGCATCGACCAATTCGTCGTAGGCCTCGGCCGGTACGCCCACCCGCAGAATGCCGGCGAATTGTCCCGCCATGCGCGACACGCGGCTTTCCAGCCAGTTGCCGCCGTGCTCGGCAATGCATTGGGCAATGCGCTCGACTTGCCCGGGCTTGTCCGGAGCAAAAACGGTGAGTACGAGATGGTCCATGGCGCAGCCCTCTGGTCATGTTTTTTGTTTTGGAAAAACAAGTATAGGCAAGGGTTGAACCTGCGCCGACAGGTCCGGCGCCTTCACGAGCAGGCTCGCTCCCACAATGATTGCGCTGGCCCTTGTGGGAGCGGGCTTGCTCGCGAATGCAGGCACCACCGAGGCGACAGACACAACAAATCGTGTACAACTTTTGATATTTAACTGGAACAATCCAATAGTTTTTTGAGAACATCACGATCCCCGACGTGACCGCAATGCGTCATGGGGTCGCAGAACGACGTAATTAGTCTAATTTTCACAACCGCAATTCATCATGTAGTATGCCGCAGCGCGCACTACATAATGTTGGATCGATGTCTGCCGCAGGCACGTTCGCAACCCTGAAAGCCCTGTCAGCAAGGCCCCAAGCCGTTGATTGGTCCCAACCCAGCCGCCCGTCATGGGCATGTACTGGTAGAGGGGTTTGTGGTTTAAATGGCCAAAGGCTTCATTGTTAAATTGAAGAGCTGAAAAGCGAAATAGCTGAGCAGAGTGAGGCAAGCAATGACTGAACACGTTCAAGTCGGTGGCCTGCAGGTCGCCAAAGTCCTGTTCGACTTCGTGAACAACGAAGCCATTCCCGGTACCGGCCTCACCGCCGATAAGTTCTGGGCCGGTGCCGACAAGGTCATCCATGACCTGGCGCCGAAGAACAAAGCCCTACTCGCCAAACGCGATGATTTCCAGGCTCGTATCGATGGCTGGCACCAAGCGCGTGCCGGTCAACCGCACGACGCCGTGGCCTATAAAGCCTTCCTGCAAGACATTGGTTATCTGCTGCCAGAAGCGGCCGATTTCCAGGCGACGACGCAAAACGTCGATGACGAAATCGCCCGCATGGCCGGCCCACAACTCGTGGTGCCGGTGATGAATGCCCGCTTTGCGCTCAATGCCTCGAACGCCCGTTGGGGTTCGCTGTATGACGCGCTCTACGGCACCGACGCCATCAGCGAAGCTGGCGGCGCGGAAAAAGGCAAAGGCTACAACAAGGTACGCGGTGACAAGGTCATCGCCTTCGCCCGCGCCTTCCTTGACGACTCGGCGCCATTGGCGGCCGGCTCCCACGTCGACTCCATCGGCTACAAGATCGTTGATGGCAAACTGGTAGTCGCCCTTAAAGGCGGCAGCAACACCGGCCTGCGCAACGACGCTCAACTGATCGGCTTCCAGGGCGATGCCACTGCACCAACCGCGATCCTGCTGAAAAACAACGGCCTGCATTTCGAAATCCAGGTCGACGCCAGCACCCCGGTCGGCCAGACCGACGCCGCCGGTGTCAAAGACATCCTGATGGAAGCCGCGCTGACCACCATCATGGACTGCGAAGACTCGGTTGCCGCCGTCGACGCTGATGACAAGGTGGTGATCTACCGCAACTGGCTCGGCCTGATGAAGGGCGATCTGTCCGAAAGCGTCGCCAAGGGCGGTCAGACCTTTACCCGTACCATGAACGCCGACCGCACCTACACCGCTGTCGATGGCAGTGAACTGAGCCTGCACGGTCGTTCGTTGCTGTTCGTGCGTAACGTCGGTCACCTGATGACCATCGACGCGATCCTCGACAAAGATGGCAATGAAGTGCCGGAAGGCATTCTCGACGGCCTGGTGACCTGCCTGTCGGCGATCCACAACCTCAACGGCAACAGCTCGCGCAAGAACAGCCGCACCGGCTCGGTCTATATCGTGAAGCCGAAGATGCACGGCCCTGAAGAAGCAGCGTTCACCAACGAGCTGTTCGGTCGCATCGAAGACGTGCTGGGCCTGCCGCGCAATACCCTCAAAGTCGGGATCATGGACGAGGAGCGTCGTACCACAATCAACCTCAAGGCCTGCATCAAGGCGGCAAGCGAGCGCGTGGTGTTCATCAACACCGGTTTCCTCGACCGCACGGGCGATGAAATCCACACCTCCATGGAAGCAGGCGCCATGGTGCGCAAGGCGGACATGAAGGCGGAAAAATGGATCGGCGCCTACGAGAACTCCAACGTCGATATCGGTCTGAGCACCGGCCTGCAAGGTCGCGCACAGATCGGTAAGGGCATGTGGGCCATGCCTGACCTGATGGCGGCGATGCTCGAACAGAAAATCGCTCACCCGCTGGCCGGTGCCAACACCGCCTGGGTACCATCGCCAACTGCCGCTGCGCTGCACGCGCTGCATTACCACAAGGTTGACGTGTTCGCCCGTCAGGCCGAACTGGCCAAACGTGCGCATGCTTCGGTGGACGACATCCTGACCATCCCGCTGGCGGTGAACCCGCAGTGGACCGCCGAACAGATCAAGAACGAACTGGACAACAACAGCCAGGGCATTCTCGGTTATGTGGTGCGCTGGATCGACCAGGGCGTCGGCTGTTCGAAGGTGCCGGACATCAACGACGTCGGCCTGATGGAAGACCGTGCAACGCTGCGTATTTCCAGCCAGCACATCGCCAACTGGCTGCGCCATGGCATCGTCACCGAAGACCAGGTCATGGAAAGCCTCAAGCGCATGGCGCCGGTGGTTGACCGTCAGAACGCCGGCGACGCGCTGTACCGCCCGCTGGCCCCGAACTTCGACAGCAACATCGCCTTCCAGGCGGCGGTCGAACTGGTGGTCGAAGGCACCAAACAGCCGAACGGCTACACCGAGCCGGTCCTGCACCGTCGTCGTCGCGAGTTCAAAGCGAAGAACGGGTTGTAAGCCCGCTCTCTCTACAAAAATCCCCCGGTTGAAAAACCGGGGGATTTTTGTTTCTGCGTCCTGAGAATGTAGAGCTACTTCCTGTAACGCAACGCGCTGGCAGCGATGTGATGGCCTATTTTCGATGCATTCATGAACAAAGCAATTCCAACGACCGTGATGACGAGAGCAAACAGTTTTTCGCCACCAATGGGTTCGTCGAGTACATACCACGACGTCAAGATACCCGATATCGGAACAATCACTGACAACGGTGCAACCTGGCTCGCCGGATACTTCTCAATCATTCGGTTCCACACCCAATACCCGAATACCGTCGCCACATAGGCCTGGAACAGGACAGATACCAGCACCGGAGCAGTCATGTCTGTTAGCAACGCCTGGAAAGGGGCCGCTCCCTTGACCCAGTAAGTCATCAGATATAGAGGAGGTGTTGCATACAGACTCGACCAAACGACAAAGGAAAATATATCAACCACTTTGCTTTTCTTGACCAGCACATTGCACAAACTCCAGAACAGTGCGCCGAGGAGTATCAGAAAAAGTCCAAGACTTTCGGCATAACCGTCTGTTACATGAATAATGAACATCAGCCCCAGCAACGCCATGAGAATGCCGGCCACTTGTATTCCCGTCATTTTCTCGCCAAACAGCAGCACCCCCCAGATGACCGTGAAAAAAGCACTGAACTGCAAGAGCAAAGATGTCACGCCGGCACTAACGCCAAGAAACATGCCATAGTTCATCAGCCAACACATTCCGATACCAAACAACAGACCGTAGAGAATAGTTACAAACGTACTGACACCTTTCGGTTTCGGGATGAAGAACACCAGCGGCAGCGCACAGAAAGTAAAGCGCAACGCGGTCAATATGAACGGATCGATACCGTCAAGACTGATATCAATTACCGTAAAATTGCTGCCCCACATGACTGTCACACCGATAATAAGTACAAGATCGCGAAATTCCATTTTCTTTATCATATCGTCCTCATTGCGATACACACCCACACAACCCGGGAAGAGCGATGACCTGATCTTTGACAGTATTTTGTCTGCACGAACTAACCGCAGATTGAATACACGACGACCACCGGCATGCTCAAACCACTAAAGCAGGGGGAGTAAAATCGGTAACTTTTATAGCGCTACGACAGTTCCCGCAAACCACGAATGACATTAGATAATGCCTGCGCTGGCTTTCAAGCACCGAACGATAACTGAATCACCGAAAGAAAATACAAGCTATTTGTGAGGAGCTTTTTCGCAGAGCAAATGGACAACTCTAATTACAATTTGAATTAACAAAAACAACTCAAATTCGCAATTAACAATTACAAATAATAAATTATTTAATGTCCAGTTCGTGCTTTACCAGTGCCACAAGGTGCTTGGCATCAATAGGCTTGAGCAGAAAGTCCACAACGCTCAAATGCATCGCGGCGATTGCATCCTTCACGTCGGCGTCTCCCGAGACAATGATGATCGGCAACGCCGCCCGAACCGATTCACGTATCTGGCGGATCAGATCCAGCCCGTCTACATGGCCCATCCGCAGGTCGGTGATCATCAAACCGATCGAGGGCTTTTTGATCTCTGCCTCAGCCACCAGGATATTGAATGCCGCTTCGCCGCTGACTGCAGTCATGCAGCGAACGCCCTGCAACTCGAGGATCTCTGACAACAGCTCCCGGGCGTCTTTATCATCGTCGACGATCAGCACCCGTTGCGGCGGCAAGTCAGGTTCCAGCATGACGGCACTGAGCGCTTCCCGCTCGGCGTCACTCAAAATATCGTGGTCGGACATGGCGTTCCCTACATGTTCAGTTCAATTCCCTAGCACAGTGGTGAGACATCGCTAAGAGACCTTCAATTTGCACTTCGTCGGAGACTTTTCCTATAGCAGGATAGAGCGATTTTTCTCTCAATTGCGTAAGGTTTTTCTGACATTCCGTCACACTCATTGCCTACCTAGACTTACGTCCAATGGGCACCCTGACCGTAGGGGTCGACCATGGTTGAGTCATCCGACAACAACAATTCAAAAAAGACTGCGGTAATGGTTATGAGTAAAGCGGACGCCTTCACACAGGCAGGGAAAACCGCGGTGTTGCAGAACATCCAGGGCACGTTGCAATTCCTTCAGCGCTTCCCGCCCTTCAATCAGATGGAACACGCTCACCTGGCGTATCTGGTCGAGCAATGTCAGCTGCGTTTCTACGCCCCTGGCGAGAGCATCATCAAACCCGCCGACGGCCCGGTCGAGCACTTCTATATCGTCAAGCAAGGCCGGGTCGTGGGCGAACGTCCGCATACGGCAAAAGGTGGCACCGAGACGGTCTTCGAGATCACCACCGGCGAATGTTTCCCACTCGCGGCATTGCTGGGTGAGCGGGCGACCCGCACCGAGCACCTGGCCGGCGAGGACACCTTCTGCCTGCAACTGAACAAGCCGGCGTTCATCCGCCTGTTTTCGCTATCGGACACCTTCCGCAACTTCGCCCTGCGTTGCGTCAGTAGCCTGCTGGATCAGGTCAACCAGCAAGTGCAGCAAAAAGCCGTGGAAACCCTCGGCACCCAATATTCGCTCAATACCCGACTGGGCGAATTGGCCATGCGCCACCCGGTGACATGCGCCCCGCAGACGCCGTTGCGCGAAGCCGTGACGCTGATGCACGAACAACAGGTCGGCAGCATCGTGGTGGTCGATGAACTCAAGGCGCCACAGGGGATTTTCACCCTGCGCGACCTGCGTCAGGCCGTGGCCGATGGCAGCAGTGATTTCAATGAAGCCATCGAAAGGCACATGACCCGGGCGCCGTTTTTCCTGTCGCCGGATCACAGTGCATTCGACGCCGCGATTGCCATGACCGAGCGTCACATCGCCCATGTCTGCCTGGTCAAAGACCAACGCTTGTGCGGCGTGGTTTCCGAGCGCGATCTGTTTTCCCTGCAACGGGTCGACCTGGTGCACCTGGCCCGCACTATCCGCAATGCACAGAAAGTGGAAAACCTGGTGGCGCTGCGGGGCGAAATCGGCCAGTTGGTCGAGCGGATGCTGGCCCACGGCGCGTCTTCGACGCAGATCACCCACATCATCACCTTGCTCAACGACCACACCGTGTGCCGGGTGATCGAACTGACCCTCGCCGAAAAAGGCGACCCCGGCGTGCCGTTCAGCTGGCTGTGTTTCGGCAGTGAAGGCCGCCGCGAGCAGACCCTGCACACCGATCAGGACAACGGCATTCTGTTCGAAGCCAGGGATGCGGCCCATGCCGCCGAGATTCGCGGCAAGCTGTTGCCCATTGCCCAGCAGATCAACCAGAGCCTGGCGCTGTGCGGCTTCACCTTGTGCAAGGGCAATATCATGGCCGGCAACCCGGAGCTGTGCCTGTCCCGGGCCGAGTGGGCGCGACGCTTTGCGGCGTTTATCCGCGAGGCAACCCCGGAGAACCTGCTGGGTTCGAGCATCTATTTCGATTTGCGCGTGGTCTGGGGCAGCGAACAAAGCTGCGAGCAGTTGCGTCGGGGCATTCTCGATCAGGTCGGTGACAACCGCTTGTTCCAGCGCATGATGGCCGAAAATGCGCTGCGCAATCGCCCGCCCGTAGGGCGTTTCCGCGAGTTCGTGCTGACACGCAAAAATGGCGAAAAGGCCAGCCTGGACCTGAAGATTCAGGGCTTGGCACCCTTTGTCGACGGTGCCCGGCTGCTGGCCCTGGCTCACGGTATCGAAGCGAACAACACACTGGAGCGTTTTCGCCAGTTGGTCGCCAGGGAAGTCATCGACCCCCTGGACGGTGCCGCGTACGAAGAGGCCTATCACTTCATCCAGCAAACCCGCATGCAGCAACATCAACTACAGACCCGAGAGAATTTTCCCTACTCGAACCGGGTCGATCCCGACAGCCTCAACCATCTGGACCGACGCATCCTGCGTGAGTCCCTGCGCCAGGCACAACGCCTGCAAAGCAGCCTGACCTTGCGGTATCAGCTATGAGTCTGTTTTCCTGGTTGCGCCCGACGCCACCCACCTTGCCTGCCCATCTGCAACATCGGCTGGAACGCTTGCCGACTGCTGCCGACCTGGCGCAGTGCAGTCTGCGCGAGCAGCGCTGGGTGGTGCTCGATCTGGAAACCACCGGGTTGAACCTGAACAAGGACCACGTGTTGTCCATCGGCGCGGTGGTGATCGAGGACGGGGCCATCGACTTTCGCCAGCAGTTCGAGCGCACCCTGCAATACCCGCAAGTAAAACTCGGCCCCAGCGTGCTGATCCACGGTATTGGCCCCAGCGCCATTGCGGCAGGCAGCGACCCGGCAGAAGCGCTGCTCGACCTGATGGAGTACCTCGGTGACAGTCCGGTGCTGGCCTTCCACGCGCCGTTTGACCAGCACATGCTCGGCCGTGCGCTGAAAGATCATCTGGGTTTCAAGTTGCAGCATCCGTTTCTGGACGTGGCGGACATTGCACCCCTGCTGTGCCCCCAGGCACACATTCGCGAGGCGGGGCTGGACGATTGGATCGACTGGTTCAAGCTTGAAGTCTTCGAGCGCCACCACGCCAGCGCCGACGCCCTGGCCACCGCTGAACTGGCGCTGATTCTGTTCAGCCGCGCGCGGCAGCAGCAGATTCATAGCCCGTTGAATTTGCAGCAGCGGTTAAGTCAGTGGAAGCGCCGGCAGCAGGCGCCCTCCTTCTGACCTTCAGGCCCCCCCCTGTAGGAGCGAGCTTGCTCGCGATGAATTTGAAGGCGACGCATTTTTCCAGACAGCACGCGTCACCGTTCGCGTCCATCGCGAGCAAGCTCGTTCCTACAGGGGCCGTCGCGAAATTCCCACCCGACCAACGCCAATTGCTTACCTCCCCTGCCTCTGCCACAATCGCGAACAGTTCTCGTTAGTTAATATTTCCCAATCGGTAATGCGGCGTGTCGTCAGTCCCAAGCCCTCAAAGTGAGCTCGTCGGTGCGTTATATCGCGACCATCGCGGTTGGCTATTGGCCTGGCTTCGACGCAACGTCGCCTGCCCACAACGCGCCGAAGACCTGAGCCAGGACACGTTCGTGCGCTTGCTGGGCCGCGAAGAACTGAAGGCCCCGCGCGAGCCCCGGGCATTCCTGGTGGCGATTGCCAAGGGCCTGCTGTTCGATTATTTCCGGCGTGCCGCGCTGGAGCAGGCTTACCTCACTGAGTTGATGCTGGTTCCCGAAGCCGAACAACCGTCGGCGGAAGAACAGCAAATGATCCTCGAAGACCTGAAAAACATCGATCGATTGCTCGGCAAGCTCTCCAGCAAGGCCCGGGCGGCGTTCCTCTACAACCGTCTCGACGGCCTCGGCCACGCGGAAATCGCCGAGCGTCTCGGCGTGTCGGTGCCGCGGGTGCGCCAGTACCTGGCCCAGGGTATTCGCCAGTGCTACATCGCGCTATATGGTGAGCCGACATGAATCCGCTCGGTTCCAAACCGGTATCGGCCAAGGTGCTCGACGCGGCGATTGCCTGGCAATTGTCCATGGATTCCGCCAACCCGGTGGAGCGCGAAGAGTTCGCCAGGTGGCACGCGGCCCACGAAGAACACGCCCGCGCCTGGCGCCAACTGGGCATGCTCGACCAGCGTTTCAGCGTGGCCAGCGGCCCGGCTCGCACGGCCCTGCTGCAATCGCGCGAAGGTATTCGTCGACGGGTGCGCAAACTTGGCAGTGGTGTGGCCGGTATCGTTGCGGTGATCGGCCTGGCGCTGTTCGCCGGGCCACGTTACCTGCCGATCGACTATTGGCTGGCCGACCAGAGCACCGCCGTTGGCGAGCAGCGCACCTTGCGCCTGGCTGATGGCACGCTGATCAATCTCAACACCCACAGTGCCCTGGATGTGCGCTTCGATGAAAGGCAGCGACGCATCGTGCTTCAGGAAGGCGAAATCCTGGTGGAAACCGGTCATGGCGACCCCCGGCCGTTCATCGTCGAAACCCGCGAAGGCAGTATGCGTGCGCTGGGTACCCGGTTTCTGGTCAAGCGCGAAGAAGAAGGCACACGCCTGAGCGTGTTGCAGTCGGCCGTGGCGGTTCATCCGGAGTCCAATCCGGACGAACAGATCCTGCGCGAAGGCCAGCAGGTGCTGATCCGCAACAACGGCCTGGGCCCGGTTCTGGCCGTCAACCTCGGCGCGGATGCCTGGACCCGCGGCATGCTGGTGGTAGACAACACGCGGCTGGAAGATCTGGTGCATGAAATCGGCCGCTATCGAAACGGTTACGTCGGCGTCGCGCCGGAGGTAGCCGACCTGCGCATCACCGGCAGTTTCCCGCTGCGCGATACCGACCTGGCGCTCAATGCCCTGCTGCCAACCCTGCCGGTGCAGATCGAACAGCACACGCGATGGTGGGTGAAGGTCGTGGCCAAGGCCGGCAACAAACCCTGAACAGGCATCCACGCCGCTCACTGGATCTACGCGGTGCTTGTGAGCGCATCGCTGGCAAGCCAGCGCCTACAAAAGCCAAAGACTGAATCGAAATTATTTTTATCCAGCCCTATCACTTTTCAATTCTCGCTCGGCACACAGGCAATTGAGAAATATTTCCATTCAGGAGCCGCCGTATGCCCCGTTCGCTAGACACCCTGTTGCGCCCCGGTTTGCTGGCGCTCGCCATTGCCTTGTGCGCCCCTTTGGCCAGCAGCCCACTGTTCGCCGCTGAACAGGCTTCCAGCGTTCGCGCCTACAACTTGCCGTCCGCTCCGTTGGCCAACACCCTGAACCAGATCGCCAGCCAGGCCGGCTTGGCCCTGGCGTTGAACCCATCCCTGGCTGTGGGCAAAACCTCGGCGCCAGTCAAAGGCCAGTTCGACGCAGCCGGCGCCCTGCGTGAAGCCCTGCGTGGTACCGGCCTGCAACTGGAGCAGAGCAGTGCAGGCACCTACAGCCTGGTGGCGGTACCGGAAGGCACCCTTGATTTGCCGGTCACAAGCATTACCGGACAGAACGGTGACGATGAAAGTGCTTGGGGCCCCGTGCAAGGCTATCTCGCCAATCGCACAGCAGCCGGGACCAAAACCGATACGACGCTCGCCGAAGTTCCGCGCTCGATCTCTGTTGCCACTCGTGAGCAGATGCAGGACCGCGCAGTACAGAACCTGGATGACGCTGTGCGTTACATGCCCGGGGTTGTGGCCAGCAGCTATGGCAGCGATAGCCGTGCCGAATGGCTAAAAGTGCGCGGATTTGAACCCACCCAGTTCCTCGATGGCTTGCCGCTGCCAAAGGGCACTTACGCCATGCCGAAGATTGAAACCTGGGATCTGGAGCGCGTAGCCTTGCTGCGAGGCCCTGCGTCTTCAGTTTACGGCCAGACACCTCCCGGTGGATTGATCGACATGGTCAGCCGCCGCCCTGAGGAGTTTGCAAGCAACGAAGTGCAATTGCAGATTGGCAGCTATCAGCGCAAGCAGATCAGTTTCGATAGCACCGGTCCAATTGACGATGAAGGGCGATTTTTATACCGCGTCAGCGGTGTGGTGCGTGATAGCAACACCACCATCGATCACAACGAAGACAAGCGTTACAACATCGCGCCCAGCCTGACCTGGAATATTGACCCGGACACGAAATTGACCTTGCTCAGCCAGTTCAATCGTGACGATACCAGCAACACCAGCCAGTTCCTTCCAGTACAAGGCACCAAACTTTCAACGCCTGCTGGCGAGGTGAAATTCCACGAGAACCTCGGTGATCCGGACTGGGAGTTCTACGACAAAACCTATTACGCGCTGGGTTATGCATTTGAGCACCAGATGAACGACGTTTGGCAGTTCCGTCAAAACCTGCGCTACACCAAGAGCGACCTGTCCTTCCAAGGCATAACCGCTGGCGGTTTTAACGGTTCGGTCAGTGACGATGGCACGGTGGCCCGAGGTGCCAACATCGTCAACGAAGACATCAGCCAGTTCGCCGTGGATAACAATTTCCAGGCAGACTTCGACACCGGCTCAATCAGGCACACACTGCTGCTGGGCCTTGACCACCAACGTGTGAATACCAATTACAAATGGCTGTTCGGCAGCGCGCCGCCCAGCAATATCAACACTCCGATTTACGGCCAGGACTTCAGTAACGTCAGCTATACCGCGTTCAATGATTACAACCAGAAAACCCATGACACAGGCCTGTACATTCAGGACCAGATAGCCCTCGACAACTGGCGCCTGACTTTGGGCGGCCGCCAGGACTGGCTGCACACCGATACGACTTTCTACAACATGAACAATGCCAAGGACACCCGCGACGACACGGCCTTCACCGGCAACGCGGCCCTTAGCTATGTCTTCGACTCCGGTTTCACACCTTACATCTCCTACGCCGAGTCATTTCAAGCCGAACCCGGTGGCGCCAATGGTGAGGCGTTCCGCCCTGGCACTGGCAAGCAATACGAAGTGGGTATCAAGTACCAGCCTCCAGGCAGCGATATGCTATTTACAGCAGCTGCCTATGACCTGACCCGCAAAGACATCGTGCTCAATGACACTCTCGGCGTATCGCGTCCACTGGGTGAAGCCAAAGTGCGTGGCTTCGAGCTGGAAGCAATTGGCAACGTCAACGAGAACTTGAAATTGACTGCCGCGTATACCTACGCCAACACCAAGATGACCAAAGTCACCAGTCCACTGGACCAAAACCGTCCTCTGCCATTGACTCCGGAAAATCAGGCTTCAGCCTGGGCTGACTACACCTGGCATACCGGGGTTCTCGATGGTTTCGGACTTGGTTTCGGCGTGCGCTACGTCGGAGAAACCGACAACATCGCTATCGGCAGCATGGAGTTCGTACGCGATAAATCAGACGGCCACTCCGACTCCTATACCGTCTACGATGCTGCCGTCCACTACGACCTGGGTCGCCTGAACAGCTCGCTCAAGGGCGTCAGCGTTGCGGTCAATGCCAATAACGTATTCGACAAGGAATACATTTCGACCTGTGATGGTTTCTACTGCTATTACGGCGATCGTCGCAACGTAATGGCCAGCGTCGACTACAAGTGGTAACGCCTTGAGCTGACACGCCCAACGACCAGGCCGTCCTTCGTGGACGGCTTTGGTTTTTCTGAAGGCCATGAAATGAAAAGTAAAACAATTCGCCGCTGGTCCGCTGTCCATACCTGGACCAGCCTGGTTTGTACGGTGTTCCTGTTGCTGCTGGCGCTGACCGGCCTGCCGTTGATCTTTCACCACGAGATCGACCACTTGCTGGGCAATGCACCCGAAGTGAAGGCAATGCCGGCGGACACCCCACACCTGAATTTGCAGCAACTGGCAGAGGCGGCCGAGAGACATCGCCCCGGTGAAGTCATGCAGTACTTCGGCTTCGAGGACGATGAGCCCAACGCGGTGCTGACGATCATGGCCGCGACCGCCGGCACCGAGCCGAACTCGTCCCATACCTTCATGCTCGATGCCCGTACCGGCGAAGCGCTGGAAACGCCATCGGCCAACGGCGGCTTCATGCTGACCATGCTGCGTCTGCACGTGGACATGTTCGCCGGCTTGTCGGGCAAGTTGCTGCTGGCGCTCATGGGGGTTCTATTCGTTGTTGCGATCGTTTCCGGCACGGTGCTGTACCTGCCGTTCATGCGTCGCTTGAAGTTCGCCACCGTGCGCCAGGACAAATCCACGCGCCTGCGCTGGCTCGACCTGCATAACCTGATCGGTGTGGTGACATTGACCTGGGCACTGGTGGTCGGCGTGACGGGTGTGGTCAGTGCCAGCGCCGACCTGATCATTGCCGCGTGGCGCAACGACAGCCTGAGCGCGATGGTCGCGCCATACCGCGATGCGCCACCCCTGACGCAATTGGCACCGGCCACCCGCCTGCTCGACATCGCCGAGGAGGTTGCGCCGGGCATGCAGGCGGACTTCATCGCCTTCCCCGGCACGCGGTTTTCCAGCGAGCACCATTACGCGGTGTTCATGAAAGGCAGCACGCACCTGACTTCACACCTGCTGACACCCGTACTGATCGACGCCAGCACCCTGCAAGTCACCGCCGTGGCCGAACGACCGTGGTACATGGACGCCATGGGCATGTCGCAGCCACTGCACTTCGGTGACTACGGCGGCATGCCGATGAAAATCCTCTGGGCGACCCTGGATGTGCTGACCATCATCGTGCTCGGCAGCGGGGTGTACCTGTGGGTAGTGCGGCGCAAGGCTGCCCGGCCTGTGCTGGAAAAAGCGGAGAGCGTGGCATGAAGCCCCGGCAGTCGAACTTCTGGAAAGTGTTCAGCACCCCAATCGTCATCGCCCTGTTCAGCGCGGCAGGGTTGTTTGCCGCGTTGCTCGGGGATGGTGTGTGGGATTCGCTGAGCTGGCTCGGCTTGGGCATCCCCGCCGCTGTTGCCCTGCGGGGCCTCCTGCCACCCTGTAGGAGCGAGCTTGCTCGCGATGGTCGTCAACGATGATGTTGGAAGACTGACACCCCGAGGTGTTCCCGGGTGCATCGCGAGCGAGCTCGCTCCTACAAGGGATATTGAGCTCCCGCCACAACGCGCTATGCTGCCCGACACTGCCACCGATCGAGACGCTGCCATGTCCGCCCCGAGCATGACCCTGTACCACAACCCGCTCTCTCCCTTCGTTCGCAAAGTCATGGTGCTGTTGCACGAAACCGGTCAACAGAACCGCGTGGCGTTGCAAAACAGCGTACTCACCCCTGTCAGCCCGGACCTGACCCTGATCGACGACAACCCCCTGAGTAAAATCCCGGCGCTGCGCCTGGCCGATGGCAATGTCATCCACGACAGCCGGGTCATCCTCGACTACCTCGATCAGCAGCACGTCGGCAATCCGCTGATCCCCCGCGAAGGCTCGGCCCGCTGGCGGCGCCTGACCCTCGCTTCGCTGGCCGACGGAATCATGGACGCAGCCGTGCTGGTGCGCTACGAAGTCGCCCTGCGCGCCCCGGAGAAACACTGGGACGAATGGCTCGACGGCCAGCGCGACAAAATCCGCCGTGCCTTGGCGCTGCTGGAAAAAGACGCGATTGCCGAGCTGACCTGCCATTTCGACGTGGCTGCGATCAGCGTAGCCTGTGCACTGGGTTACCTGGATCTGCGCCACCCGGATCTGGATTGGCGTACGGCGAATCCGCAACTCGCGCAGTGGTATTTCGAGGTGAGTCAGCGACCTTCGATGATTGCGACGATGCCGAAGATTTAAGCCTTCAAAAGATCAGCAATCCGGCTTGTCGGCCGTAAACCGCCGAGCCGGGTTCACCGCCGCCCCAAACTCACGCAAGGCCTTGGCGCCGATCAACAATGGATAGTTGAAGCTGCTGCGATCGGTGAGGTTGACCTCGACCGTGCGCTTGACGTTGCCCAGGCACAATTCCAGATCAACCACCGGCCGCTTGGTGGGTGCTGCCGCCTCGTCATCCTCCTCTTCGAAGCGGGTCTTGATCTTGCTGATGCGCGCGATCTTGTGTTCGTAGACCTGGTTGTTCGCATCCTTGGTGCCAAGGCGGAAACGCACCCAGTCCTCACCGTCACGCTTGAAGGTTTCGATGTCCTTGGCCGACAGCGACGCGGTCAGGGCGCCGGTGTCCATTTTCGCCTTGAGGACCTGCCCGCCGATTTCCGGCAGGGCAATGTATTCGTAACGCCCATAGAGGGTGGGTTCAGCGGCCATGACCGGCAGGGCGATGAGGGAGAGCACTGCAAGGAGGGATTTCACGTGATGGGCTTCCATGAGAGTGAACAGCGGGAATTTAGACCGCCGTTCGCTTGATCGTTCCCACAAGGTTACCGGCCCAAAGGTGAAACATTCGTCACCACCGATTTGGCCTGTCGCCCGAAGCTGCTTATCATTGCGCGCCCAACCGCTTCCACGAGTGACTTATGCGCCGCCTGCTCACCGGCTGTTTCGTGACCCTGCTGCTTCTGCTCAACACCCTGGTGCTGATCGGACCGCTGATGGTGTTTGCCCTGCTCAAGCTGGTCCTGCCTGGCCGCTTTCGCGATTACGCTTCATGGTCGGTGATGTGGATTGCCGAGACCTGGTCCGAGATCGACAAGCTGATCTTCCGCCTGTGTATCCCCACCCGATGGGACATCCGCGGCGGTGACGATCTGCGCCGTGACACCTCGTACCTGGTGATCAGCAACCATCAATCCTGGGTCGACATCCCGGCGCTGATCCAGACGCTAAACCGGCGTACGCCGTTCTTCAAGTTCTTCCTCAAGAAAGAGCTGATCTGGGTGCCGTTCCTGGGCCTGGCGTGGTGGGCGCTGGATTATCCGTTCATGAAGCGCTACAGCAAGGCGTTTCTGGCCAGACACCCGGAACTGGCGGGCAAGGATCTGGAGATCACCAAACAGGCCTGTGAACTGTTCAAGCGCCAACCGGTGACGGTGGTCAACTACCTCGAAGGCACCCGCTTCACGGCGGCGAAACGTGCCCGGCAACAGTCACCGTTCAATCATCTGCTCAAGCCCAAGGCCGGCGGAGTGGCCTTTGTGCTGGCGGCGATGGGTGAACAGCTGGACGCGATCCTCGATGTGACGGTGGTTTACCCGCAGCAGAACATTCCGGGGTTCTGGGACTTGATCAGCGGCAATGTGCCAAGGGTCATCATCGATATCCAGACCCGCGAACTCGACCCCGCGCTGTGGCAGGGCGACTACGAAAACGATCCGTTGTTTCGCGAAAAAACCCAGAACTGGGTCAACCAGCTCTGGATCGAAAAGGACCGGCACATCGACGCCTTGCGCACCGGGCAACGCTGAATCAGCTACCGGTGCCGATGCCCGGGCCCCAGATGCTGCCCAGATTGCTCAGCAGCGAACCGCCAACGCCCTGCTGACCGAGGTATTGCAGGAGCACCGGGGTAAACAGCCCGATCATGCCGCTGTCCATGCCCAAGGCGCTAAAGGCATTGTTCAGGTCATTGGTGTTCTTGACGTTGCCCAAGGCGTTATCCAGGCCTGCGGCCTTGCCGGTGGAGCCGAGCAGTCCGGCAAGCGCACCCAGCTCGCCACCGCCGGACAGCATGTCGATACCCGGCACGCTTTTGGCCAGTTCCGAGTAGTCGGTCGAACTCAACTGGTTCTTCGCCAGCCCCAGCATCGCCCCGGCGCCGCCAAGGGCTTGCTGAGGGGTGATGTTCAATTCAGTGAGCGCGCCCAGCAGGTCCGCCGCTTCCGGGGTCGGCGCGGTATCGGTCGCGGCATTGCCGCCCTTCATGCCGGAAATGGCATTGGCCGCATCGCTCAGGTTGAACTGGGCAAAGGCCGGGCTGACCACCAGGGTCAAGAGCGATGCCAGGACAAAACCGCGTGAAATCTTCATTCAGACATCCTCTATGAACGCCGCCCGGCAATGGGCGGCGAAAAACTGTGCTTTGGACTGATATCCCCCGGCATTGTTCCCAGCCACCCATCCCCTGTAGGAGCGAGCTCGCTCGCGATGGACGTCAACGATGACGCGGGCTGTCTGGATAAACGCATTGCCTTTGAGCCCATCGCGAGCAAGCTCGCTCCTACAGGGATCAGGTTCGGCAGAATATTTTCCCACGCACTGCATCCAGCCTGCCCCCACGCCCGTATATCAAGCACGGACAGACATTCCTGGCCGATTCCCCACCAAAGGATCATCACCATGAAACGCACTACGATCAAAACACCGTTGATTGCCAGCCTGCTGACCCTGGCCCTTGGCGGTGCTTTCGCCCTGAATACCGTACAAGCGGCAACCATGAGCCATGACAGCGTGACCGTCGGCGGCCAGGCCATGCTGCCGAGCAAGGACATCGTCGATAACGCGGTGAACTCCGCCGATCACACCACCCTGGTCGCCGCGGTAAAAGCCGCCGGTCTGGTCGACACCCTCAAGGGCAAAGGCCCGTTCACCGTGTTCGCCCCGGTCAATTCAGCCTTTGCCGCCCTGCCCGCCGGCACCGTCGATACGCTGCTCAAACCGGAAAACAAGACCACCCTGAGCAAAATCCTCACCTACCACGTGGTCGCCGGCAAACTCGACATGTCCACCCTGGCCGAGAAGATCAAGGCCGGTGGCGGCAAAACCGAGCTCACCACCGTTGCTGGCGGCAAGTTGTGGGCGATGATGAACGGCCCGCACAACATCACCATCAAGGATGAAAAAGGTGACGTCGCCGACATCACCACCTATGACGTGTACCAGTCCAATGGGGTGATCCAGGTCATCGACAAGGTGTTGATGCCGAAAAGCTGAACCGTACCGCCGTCCCCGTGCATCGGGGGCGGCGGTCCTCCCGAGGTGTTCGCCGTGAATGGAACAACTGCGCGCCGTGAACTAACCTCTGCCTGCAACCGGCCCCCTGCCCTGCTTTCCGGGAGAACCGCCATTCCAATCACCGACACCGATCAGCTCAGGCAACTGCTGGCCCAGTGCTCACTGGGTGACCGCCGCGCGTTCGAGACGCTGTACCGCAGCGTCGGCCCGCGTCTGCACGGGGTAGCGCTGCGCTTCATGGGCCGTTCGGACCTGGCCGAAGAGGTGCTGCAAGAGAGCTTCGTGCGCATCTGGAACAACGCCTCGCGCTACGAAGCGCATCTATCGGCGCCGTTGACCTGGATGATCAACATCACCCGGAATCAAGCCATCGACCAGTTGCGCAAACACCGTGATCGGCCCTTGAGTGATCTCGAAGAACAGATGCTTGTGGATGAAAGTCCATCGGCCCAGGAGCAACTGGACAGTGCCCGTGAGGCCAGTGCCTTGAGCCGCTGCCTGGACAGCCTCGACGGCATGCAGCGCCAGTCGATTACCGTCGCTTATTTCCAGGGACTGTCGTGTTCCGAGTTGGCCGAACACCTGGCCGCGCCGCTGGGCTCGGTGAAGTCCTGGATCCGCCGCGGCATGGAGCGCCTGCGCAGGTGCCTTGAATCATGAACTATAAAACCCCGACCCTGCGCCGCGCCCTCGCCGCCGACTATGCCATTGGCCTGATGCCCGCCACCGCGCGTCGTCGTTTCGAACAGCTGTTGCTGGAGGATGCGACCTTGCGCGCCGAACTGGCACAGTGGCAGGAAAGCCTGGTCAGCCTGACCGAAGCCCTGCCTGAGCAGCCGGTGCCGGATCGCGTCTGGCAAGGCATTACCGAACGGATCGAACCACAAGTGCTGCACGTGCCGCAGAAGCGTCCGTTCTGGAACTGGCTGCGAGTGTCGGCGGCGCTTTGCTCACTGTTGATTGCAGTGATTCTCGGAGTTCACTACATCTCCGACGACGCCCGCTACAGCGCCACGCTGGTCAACGCCGACGCGAAACCGGCGTTGCGTGTGCAGGCCCATGAGAATTACCTGCAAGTCGAGCCGCTGACGCTGGCGGCTGTCGAACCCGGGCAAAGCCTGGAGTTGTGGGCGATTCCGGCGGACGGCAAGCCGATCTCCCTCGGTGTGATTCCGGCTGGAGGCAAAGGCAAGGTCGAATTGAGCGAGGCGCAGAAAGTGCTGATCGGCAAGCCGATTGCGCTGGCGGTCAGTCTGGAACCGAAGGGCGGTTCGCCGACCGGGCAGCCGACTGGGCCGGTGCTGTACCAAGGGGCGTTGGCGGCACTGTGAAAGCAGAAGATCAAAAAATCGCAATAAAAAACGGCGACCCGAAGGTCGCCGTTTCATTTTGCGTGAAGACTCAAGCTGCGCTGAACATCTTGTGCGGATCAATCACAAACTTCTTCGGCACGCCGGCGTCGAACTCGCCATAACCCTGTGGAGCCTGATCCAGGCTGATCACCTGAACGCCCACCACTTCGGCGATGTTGATGCGGTCCCACATGATCGCCTGCATCAACTGGCGGTTGTACTTCATCACTGGTGTCTGGCCAGTGTGGAAGCTGTGGGATTTGGCCCAGCCCAGGCCGAAGCGAATGCTCAGGCTGCCCATTTTCGCGGCAGCGTCCACGGCACCCGGATCTTCGGTTACGTACAGGCCAGGAATACCGATTTTGCCAGCGACGCGAACCACGCCCATCAGCGAGTTGAGTACGGTGGCCGGAGCCTCGTGTTTCACGCCGGCATGGCCGTGACCGCGAGCTTCGAAGCCTACCGCATCGACGGCGCAGTCCACTTCCGGTTCGCCCAACAGTGCAGCGATTTGTTCGTGCAGTGGGGTGTCTGTTGACAGGTCGGCGATTTCGAAACCCTGAGCCTTGGCATGGGCCAGGCGGATCGGGTTGACGTCACCAATGATCACCACCGCAGCGCCCAGCAGGCGAGCGGAAGCGGCAGCCGCCAGGCCAACCGGGCCGGCACCGGCGATGTACACGGTGCTGCCAGGGCCGACGCCGGCAGTCACTGCGCCGTGGTAACCGGTGGGCAGGATGTCGGAGAGACAGGTCAGGTCACGGATTTTTTCCATGGCCCGGTCGCGATCCGGCAGTTTCAGCAGGTTGAAGTCGGCATACGGTACAAACGCGTACTCGGCTTGGCCACCGGTCCAGTCACCCATGTCGACATAGCCATAGGCACCGCCCGGACGCGCCGGGTTAACGCTCAGGCAGACGCCAGTATGTTGCTCTTTGCACGAACGGCAACGGCCACAGGCAACGTTGAAAGGTACCGACACCAAGTCGCCGATCTGCAGGTTCTCGACACCGCTGCCCTTCTCGATCACTTCACCCGTGATCTCGTGGCCCAGCACCAGACCGGTCTGAGCGGTGGTGCGACCGCGCACCATGTGCTGGTCGGAACCACAGATATTGGTGGAGACCACACGCAGGATGACACCGTGTTCAATCTTCCTGCCGCGCGGGTCCTGCATTTTCGGATAGTCAATCTTCTGCACTTCGACCTTGCCAGCGCCGAGATACACCACACCACGATTGCCAGACATGCTTTCACCTCGCTGTTGTTTTTATGGAACCGCGTTGCCCAGGCAGGCAGCGCGTTAAATGCTCGGGTACAGATGCTGTTTCTTGTGTTGCTTGTGAGGGCCTCTTCGCGGGCAAGCCCCCCCAAAAACCTAGAGAACGACCGTACGATTGGCGTTCAGAAACACCCTTCTCTCAATGTGATAACCAACCGCCCGCGCCAGAGTCAGCCCCTCGATATCCCGCCCCTTGGCGATCAGATCTTCCGGGTAATGGCTGTGGTCCACCGCCTCGACGCCCTGGGCGATGATCGGCCCTTCGTCAAGATCGTTGTTGATGTAGTGCGCCGTGGCGCCCACCAGCTTCACGCCCTTGTTGTAGGCCTGGTGATAGGGCTTGGCGCCCTTGAAACCGGGCAGCAGGGAGTGGTGGATGTTGATCGCCTTGCCATCGAGCTTGCGGCACAACTCCGGCGACAGCACTTGCATGTAGCGCGCAAGGATCACCAGTTCGGCACCGGACTCTTCAATGACCTGCCATACCTGGCGTTCCTGCGCCGGCTTGTCGTTCGGATCCAGCGGGAAGTGGTAGTACGGAATCTGGTGCCAGTCGGCCAGTGGCTTGAGGTCCGGGTGGTTGGAGACCACGGCGGCCACGTCCATCGACAACTGGCCGATGCGCTGGCGATAAAGCAAATCGTTGAGGCAGTGATCGGCCTTGGAAACCATGATCACCACTTTCGGCCGATAGTTCGGCGCGACCAGTTCGAAGTTCATGCCAAAGGCATCACCACGCTCGGCCAACCCCGCGCGGAACGACTTCTCGTCGAAACCATCGGGCTGGCGGAATTCCACACGAATGAAGAAACGGCCCGAAAGCCGGTCATCGAAGGAATGGTGCTCGGTGACGTAGCAGCCCTGCTCGAACAGAAAGCGGGTCACCACATCCACCGTGCCAAGCAGGCTTGGGCAGTCGGCGGTCAGAATCCATGTGTCTGGGGCGCGGCTCATGGTGCGGTGACTCCTGAGAATTCGGTGGATGCCTACTGTAGGAGCGAGCCCTGCTCGCGATGGGGGCCAACGACGACGCGTACTGTCTGATTCAACGCGTTGCCTTGAAGTCCATCGCGAGCAAGCTCGCTCCTACAGTGACGGTGGTGATCAAGCCTGAACGCTGAGGCCGAATTCGGCAGAAGCATCCTGCAGCCACAGCCACCAGTAATCCGAGAAGCTGCGACGAATCAGCAGTTCCCAGGTGTCTTCGGCGGTGTGACGGATCATCAGCTGCGACTTGGCGAACACCGTACCGACGGCTTTGCCCACCGGGAAGTTGTTCGGGTGCACGTCGTAGCTGGTGGACTTCATCAGTACCTGGCGCACGTTCGGGCCGCTCAGCTCGAGGAGCTGCTGGCCGCCGCTGACGTTGACGATGGCAATGTGCAGATTGCCCAGCGCTTCGCGCAGTTTTTTCTCGGCGGCAAACTCTTGACCGGTTGGCACGATCAGCAGCCACTCATCCGGCCCCATCCATTGCAAACTGGTTTCGCCTTTGACGATGACGCTCAGCGCGCCCGGCAACTCGATGCCCAGGGCCTTGTGCACGCCTGCGGCGAACGCGGCGTCGTGGCCATCGCCGCGGATGGTCAGGTGGCCGAGGAGTTTTTTCTCACGCACGGTCACGCCGGCGTTCTTGCGGCCCTTGCCCACCAGGCTGGCGAGGTCGGCGTGATGCAGCGACGACTCGGCCTTGGCCCCGGAGGTTGGGCGTTGTTGGTAAACATTGGCTGCGGTCATAAAGCACCTGTCCTGAATTCTGTATTGATCGTTCCCACGCTCTGCGTGGGAACGATCGGAGGCAATTAAACGTTCTGGCGCTCACCCTTCGGATCGAAGAACACCGAAGAAACGATTTCCGCCTCGATCACGCTGCCGTCCGCCAGGGGGGCGAACACACGTTCGCCCATGCGGTTCAGGCCGCCCTTGACCACGCCCATGGCAAACGAATAGCCCAGGGAGTTGTGCAGGTAACTGGAGGTCACGTGACCGACCATGGTCATCGGGATCGCCTGCTTGGTGTTGAACACCAGTTGCGCACCTTCCGGCAGCCACTTGTTCGGATCGATCGGCTTGAGGCCAACCAACTGCTTACGTTGATCACGCACACAGTCTTCGCGGTTCATGCCACGCCAGCCGATCCACGAGAACGGTTTGGTGCGACCGACACACCAGCCCATGTTCAGGTCGTCCGGGGTCATCGAGCTGTCAGTGTCCTGACCGACGATGATGAAGCCCTTCTCGGCCCGCAGCACGTGCATGGTTTCGGTGCCATATGGCGTCAGGTTGTACTTCTTGCCGGCGTCGACGATTTTTTCCAGCACGCCCATGGCGTAGTCGGCTTGCACGTTGACTTCGTACGACAGCTCACCGGTAAACGAAATCCGGAACACCCGCGCCGGCACACCACCCACCAGACCTTCTTTCCAGGTCATGAACGGGAAGGCTTCGTTGGCCAGGTCAATGTCGGTGACTTCGCTGAGCAGCTTGCGGCTGTTCGGCCCGGACAGGGTCATGGTCGCGAAGTGGTCGGTCACGGAGGTGAAGTACACCTTCATGTCCGGCCATTCGGTCTGGTGGTACAGCTCCAGCCACTGAAGCACGCGTGCCGCGCCGCCGGTGGTGGTGGTCATGACGAAATGGTTGTCGGCAAGGCATGCCGTCACGCCGTCGTCGAACACCATGCCGTCTTCTTTGCACATCAGGCCGTAACGCGCCTTGCCCACGTCGAGCTTGGTCCAGGCGTTGGTGTAGACACGGTTGAGGAACTCGCGGGCGTCCGGTCCCTGGATGTCGATCTTGCCCAGGGTCGAAGCGTCCAGCAGGCCGACGCTGTCGCGCACGGCTTTGCATTCGCGCTTGACCGCTGCGTGCATGTCTTCACCGGACTTCGGGAAGTACCATGGACGTTTCCACTGGCCGACATCTTCGAACTCGGCGCCGTTTTTCAGGTGCCAATGATGCAGAGCGGTGTAGCGCACTGGCTCGAAGATGTGCCCACAGTGACGACCGGCCACAGCGCCAAAGGTCACTGGCGTGTAGTTCGGACGGAACATGGTGGTGCCCATCTGCGGGATGGTCACGTTCAGCGAGCGGGCAGCGATGGCCAGGCCGTTGACGTTGCCGAGCTTGCCCTGATCGGTGCCGAAGCCCAGTGCGGTGTAGCGCTTGACGTGCTCGACCGATTCGAAGCCTTCGCGGGTCGCCAGTTCGATGGCGGCGGCGGTGACATCGTTTTGCAGGTCGACGAATTGCTTCGGTGCCCGTGCGGTGCTCTTTTCATGGGGCACCTGGAACAGCGCCAGCGTCGGCTCTTCGAGGCGGCTCAGGGCTTTCGGCAGTACGCCTTCGACTGTCTGGAACCCGGCTTCAGCAGCGGCGCGGGCGCCGCCTTCAAAACCGTCGGCCAGAGAATCGCCAAGGCCGTAGACGCCGTTGATGCCACCGACACACACGCGTTTCTGCGGTGCTTCACCCGGTACGAAACCGAGGATGTCTTCGCGCCAGATCGGCTTGCCACCCAGGTGCGAAGCCAGGTGAACCACAGGGCTGTAACCACCGGAGCTGGCCACCACGTCGCACTCAAGCCATTCGCCTGGGCTGGTCACGGTGTGGGCTTTGACATCGATGGCGGCCACACGGGCAGCGGTCACGTGCTTGCTGCCACGGGCCTCGATCACGGCGCTGCCGGTAAGGATGCGGATACCTTTGGCGCGCGCTTCTTCCACCAGCGCACCACGCGGGTTGCTGCGGGCGTCGGCGATGGCCACCACTTGCAGGCTGGCATCGAGCCAATCCAGGGCAACGCGGTAGGCGTGGTCATTGTTGGTCGACAGCACCAGCTTCTTGCCCGGTGCCACGCCATAACGGCGCACGTAGGTCGAGACAGCGCCAGCGAGCATGTTGCCCGGCACGTCGTTGTTGCCGTAGACCAGTGGACGCTCGTGAGCGCCGGTCGCCAGCACTACGCGCTTGGCACGAACACGGTGGATGCGTTGACGCACCTGGCCAATCGGTGCGCGGTCGCCGAGGTGATCGGTCAGGCGCTCGTGAATGGTCAGGAAGTTGTGGTCGTGGTAGCCGTTGACTGTGGCGCGCGGCAACAGCAGCACGTCCGGGGTGTTTTTCAGTTCGGCGACGACGCTGGCAACCCACTCCACGGCAGGCTTGCCGTCGAGGCTTTCGCGGGAGTCGAGCAGGCTGCCGCCGAACTCTTCCTGCTCATCGGCGAGGATCACCCGGGCACCGCTGCGCGCAGCCGCCAGGGCAGCCGCCAGACCGGCAGGACCAGCGCCGACGATCAGCACGTCGCAGTGCTGGTTCATGTAGTCGTAGGTGTCCGGATCGTTCTCGGTCGGCGAGCGGCCAAGACCGGCGGCCTTACGAATGTACTTCTCGTAGGTCATCCAGAACGATTGCGGGTACATGAAGGTTTTGTAGTAGAAGCCCGGTGGCATCAGCTTGCCGCCGACCTTGCCGAGAATCCCCATCATGTCGTTGTTCACGCTCGGCCAGCCGTTGGTGCTGGTGGCGACCAGGCCCTGATACAGCGCCTGTTGCGTAGCGCGCACGTTCGGGATCTGCGTGGCTTCGGTGGCGCCGATCTGCAGCACCGCGTTCGGCTCTTCGGCACCGGCGGCGAAGATGCCGCGCGGACGGGAATACTTGAAGCTGCGACCGATGATGTCGACGCCGTTGGCCAGCAGTGCAGCGGCCAGGGAGTCGCCTTCAAAGCCTTTGTAGTTCTGGCCGTTGAAGGTGAAGCTCAAGACTTTGTTGCGGTCGATCCGTCCGCCGTTGGACAGGCGATTGATCTGGCTCATACCTTCTCTCCCAGAGCCGTGCTGGCCGCTTTCGGGCTATCGGTCTTGTCGGTGAATTGTGGCTTGGTGCCGATCTTGTAGGTTTCGAGAATCTCGTAGGTCACGGTGTCGCGAGTGACGTTGAAGTACTGGCGGCAACCGGCAACGTGATCCCACAGCTCGTGGTGCAGGCCGCGAGGGTTGTCGCGGAAGAACATGTAGTCCCCCCACTCCTCGTCGGTGCAGCTGCCCGGGTCCAGTGGGCGCGGGATGTGCGCCTGGCCGGATGCATGGAATTCCTCTTCGGAGCGCAGTTCGCCGCAGTGAGGACAGAAGATATGCAACATAGGGATTTCTCCTGTTAGTGGGCGACTGCTGCAGCGCCGTGTTCGTCGATCAACGCACCGCTGTGGAAGCGGTCGATGGAGAAAGGTGCGGCCAATGGGTGCATTTCACCCTTGGCCAGGCTTGCGGCAAACACGTTGCCCGAGCCAGGTGTTGCCTTGAAGCCACCGGTGCCCCAACCGCAGTTGAAGAACATGTTCGGTACCGGGGTTTTCGAGATGATCGGGCAGGCATCCGGCGTGGTGTCGACGATGCCGCCCCACTGACGGTTCATGCGCACGCGCGACAGGACCGGGAACATTTCGACGATGGCCTGGATGGTGTGCTCGATCACCGGATAGGAACCGCGCTGACCGTAGCCGTTGTAGCCGTCGATACCGGCGCCGATCACCAGGTCGCCCTTGTCGGACTGGCTGATGTAGCCGTGCACGGCGTTGGACATGATCACGCTGTCGATAATCGGCTTGATCGGCTCGGACACCAGCGCTTGCAGCGGGTGGGATTCGATCGGCAGACGGAAACCGGCGAGTTTGGCCATGTGCCCGGAGTTGCCGGCGGTGACCACGCCGACGCGCTTGGCGCCGATGAAGCCCTTGTTGGTTTCAACACCGATGCACACACCGTTTTCCTTGCGGAAACCGATCACTTCGGTCTGCTGGATCAGGTCCACGCCCAAGGCATCGGCGGCCCGGGCAAAGCCCCAGGCCACGGCATCGTGACGGGCCACGCCGCCGCGACGCTGGACGGTAGCGCCCATCACCGGGTAGCGGGTGTTCTTCGAGCAGTCGAGATACGGGATCTCGTCGGCAACCTGCTTGGCATCGAGCAGCTCGCCGTCCACGCCATTGAGGCGGTTGGCGCTGACCCGACGCTCGGAATCACGGATGTCCTGCAGGGTGTGGCACAGGTTGTAGACACCGCGCTGGGAGAACATCACGTTGTAGTTGAGGTCCTGGGACAGGCCTTCCCACAGTTTCATCGCGTGTTCGTACAGGTGCGCCGACTCGTCCCACAGGTAGTTGGAGCGAACGATGGTGGTGTTGCGCGCGGTGTTACCGCCGCCCAGCCAGCCTTTCTCGACCACGGCCACGTTGGTGATGCCGTGTTCCTTGGCCAGGTAGTAAGCCGTGGCGAGACCATGCCCGCCACCGCCGACGATGACCACGTCGTAGACCTTTTTAGGGGTCGGCGTGCGCCACATTTTCTGCCAGTTTTCATGGTGGCTGAGAGAGTGTTTGAAGAGGCCGAAGCCCGAGTAGCGTTGCATAGTCATTTACTCCAAAACCGCACTCAGCGATAAACCGGGAAGTCCGCGCACAGGGCCGATACCTGCTGGGCGACATTGGCCTCGACATCGGCGTCGCCGAGGTTGTCGAGGATGTCGCAGATCCAGCCGGCCAGCGTGACGCACTGGGTCACCTTGAAGCCGCGCGTGGTCACCGCCGGGGTGCCGATGCGCAGGCCGGAGGTCACGAACGGCGACTGTGGATCGTTCGGGACAGCGTTCTTGTTCACAGTGATATGGGCACGACCGAGGGCGGCGTCCGCCTCTTTGCCGGTCAGGCCCTGACGGATCAGGCTGACCAGGAACAGGTGGTTGTCGGTGCCGCCGGACACTACATCGTAGCCGCGTTTGATAAATACGCCGGCCATCGCCTGGGCGTTGTCGATCACTTGTTGCTGGTAGGCCTTGAAGCCTGGCTCCAGCGCTTCCTTGAAGCACACCGCCTTACCGGCGATCACGTGCATCAGCGGGCCGCCCTGGGCACCGGGGAACACGGCTGCGTTGAGCTTCTTCTCGATTTCTTCGTTGGACTTGGCCAGGATCAGCCCGCCACGCGGACCGCGCAGGGTCTTGTGGGTGGTGGTGGTGACCACGTCGGCGTAAGGCAGCGGGTTCGGGTACAGGCCGGCAGCGACCAGACCAGCCACGTGGGCCATGTCGACGAACAGCAGCGCACCAACCTTGTCGGCGATCTGGCGGAAGCGCGGGAAGTCGAGGGTCTTGGAGTAGGCCGAGAAGCCGGCGACGATCATCTTCGGCTTGTGCTCGACGGCCAGGCGCTCGACTTCGTCGTAGTCGATCAGGCCGGTCTTTGTGTCGATGCCGTACTGCACGGCGTTGTACAGCTTGCCCGAGGACGACACCTTGGCACCGTGGGTCAGGTGACCGCCGTGGGCCAGGCTCATGCCGAGGATGGTGTCGCCGGCTTGCAGCAGGGCCAGGTACACGGCGCTGTTGGCCGAGGAACCGGAGTGCGGCTGGACGTTGGCGTAATCGGCACCGAACAGTTGCTTGGCGCGCTCGATGGCCAGGGCTTCAACCTTGTCGACGTGCTCGCAGCCACCGTAGTAGCGCTTGCCCGGATAACCTTCAGCGTATTTGTTGGTCAGGCCACTGCCTTGCGCTTCCATCACGCGCTTGCTGGTGTAGTTCTCCGACGCGATCAGCTCGATGTGATCTTCCTGACGTTGCTCCTCGGCATTCATCGCCGCCAGCAGTGCATCGTCGTAACCCTGGATCTTGTCTTGCTTGCTGAACATCGCGTCTCTCCCAGCGGCGGCGGTGCGCCATTCGTCTCGGTGAGGCACTGGCTTTTCGGCAGTGCCCTTTGATAGCGATGGTATGACCGGCGTCGAGTCGTCAAATGCCTACGGGCGCCACGCAAAGGTGCGTTTACGACATGGCGGGAAATGGCAAGCCGGACACAAACCGCAAATCAGCCTGGATCCCTTGTGGGAGCGGGCTTGCTCGCGAATGTGATGCATCAGTAAGCAGTGAAGTGACTGACACTCCGCTTTCGCGGGCAAGCCCGCTCCCACAGGGTTATGCGAGCACCTGACGCAAAGCCAGCAAAGCGACGAAATGCACGGGATACAGGGCATACGCCCAGCGCCGCATCGGTGGTGGTTTTACGCCCCCTGCGTGTCGCAACAGGAACAATCCGAGCCATGGCGCAATCAGACACGTGACGATGGCCGGAATCGCCGCGATATTGCCCAGGCGAGCGGCGTGATACAGCACCTGCCATTGATTGGCCGCCAGACAGACCAGCCCCGCCAATATCGCGAAATACCAAGGTCGCTGGAGTATCAGCAGCATGGCCAGCGGCAACAGAACACCAAAAAAACCGAACATCAATCGCTGGGAGAAAAACGCTGCCAGCAATATCGCGCCGGCCGCCAGCAGTCGCGACGCAAGCCCCGGTTGCTGCCAGCCACGAACCACCAGCAAGCCCAGGGCAAGGGTGGGCAGCACATTCAAGGTGCCGGGATCGGGTATGAACATTCGGTAAGGAATTTCACTCACCGCGCTGAACAGCAACAGCCAACCCAGGTAGCGCCACTGGCCACCGGTCGTCGTAGTCCGCACACGCTCCAGATTGACCGCCATCGCCAGGCAGAACCACGGAAACGCCAGACGTCCCGGCACATACAGCAAATCGGCGGAATAACCGACATATCGCAAGTGATCGAGCAGCATGCTCAAAAGCGCCAGCCACTTGAGCAGATCCAGCGCTCCATCTCGTTGCTTTAAGTGCATGGCCTTGTGCATCGTCACGTGCATAATTGCCCTTCGACTGTGTATTTTCCAAACAGCGACATCCTGTGCACTTCACCTGACGATCTTGGGAATAGTGCGCACCCTCATTGACCACGGGACGCTTCACCATAGGCATCTCGACCACGGAAGCAGGCCATGACCGACAAGAGCCAACAATTTGCCAGCGACAACTATTCCGGTATCTGCCCTGAAGCCTGGGCAGCCATGGAACAGGCCAACCACGGCCACCAGCGCGCATACGGCGACGACGAGTGGACCGCCCGCGCCTCCGACGATTTCCGCAAACTGTTTGAAACCGACTGCGAAGTGTTTTTCGCCTTCAACGGCACCGCCGCCAACTCGCTGGCGCTGTCGTCGCTGTGCCAGAGTTACCACAGCGTGATCTGCTCGGAAACCGCCCACGTCGAAACCGACGAATGCGGCGCCCCGGAATTCTTCTCCAACGGTTCCAAACTGCTGATCGCCCGCACTGAAAACGGCAAGCTGACCCCGGACTCGATCCGCGAGGTCGCGCTCAAGCGCCAGGATATCCACTACCCCAAACCCCGCGTCGTGACCCTGACCCAGGCCACCGAAGTCGGCAGCGTCTACACCCCGGACGAAATCCGCGCCATCAGCGCCACCTGCAAGGAACTGGGCCTGAACCTGCACATGGACGGCGCGCGCTTCTCCAACGCTTGCGCATTCCTGGGCTGCACCCCGGCTGACCTGACCTGGAAGGCCGGTGTCGACGTGCTGTGCTTTGGCGGCACGAAAAACGGCATGGCGGTGGGTGAGGCGATTCTGTTCTTCAACCACAAACTTGCCGAAGACTTCGATTACCGCTGCAAACAGGCCGGGCAACTGGCGTCGAAAATGCGCTTCCTGTCGGCGCCGTGGGTCGGCATCCTGGAAAACGACGCCTGGCTCAAATACGCCAACCACGCCAACCGCTGCGCGCAATTGCTGGCCGAACTGGTCAGCGATATTCCCGGTGTGGAACTGATGTTCCCGGTTCAGGCCAACGGCGTATTCCTGCAACTGTCGGAACCGGCCATCGCCGCACTGACCGCCAAGGGCTGGCGTTTCTACACCTTCATCGGCAACGGCGGCGCACGCTTCATGTGTTCGTGGGACACCGAGGAAGAGCGTGTGCGGGAATTGGCTCGGGACATTCGCGTGGTGATGAGCGTCTGAAGTCGCTGTCAACGGCGCTGCACATCTCGGCAGCGCCGTTCATCCGAACTGGCATTTCTGACAGTTCACCGTCTCTGCATCGCCGGCGTAGCGTGTGAGCACCTGAAAAGGAGTTCACGCAGTCTTTCGGGAACAACCATGTGTCGAACTTTCGATGCAAAACAATGTTCTAGCAGAGAGTAATTCAAATGAGCAATCAAGCCCTGAAGCAGGTCCTGGCAAACACCCCGAAACCTACTGTCACTAACGTGAGCTGGGACGAAGTTCAAAAAATCGCACAGGTCGGCGACATCATTAAACAGCACGGGAACACGTTTGAACTCGCGCGTAAGGAGTTCGTGCAGCAAATGGACAACTCATTCGAAATAAAGCTGTTTAGAGCTGATAAATAACTCATGATTCCGGTAATCCATTTCGTCAATTGATGGCGAACTGATTCACAGCCAAATCCTGCATGGCGAAGAAAGATACCTCTTCGCCATGCAGGATTTTTTTCATCTCATCTTTCTCACGGCAGCTCCTGAAAGACTTGGTCTACATTGTGTGTCGAGCCTCCGCTCACATAACAACAATCAGGAGCGTGTGCATGTCATTGCAAGGCAAAACCCTGTTCATCACCGGCGCCAGCCGGGGGATCGGCCGCGAGATCGCGCTGCGGGCCGCGCGCGATGGGGCCAATATTGTGATTGCCGCCAAAAGCGCCGAACCCCACGCCAAGCTGCCGGGGACGATTTTCAGCGTGGCCGGGGAAGTGGAAGCCGCGGGAGGCAAGGCGCTGGCCTTGCAGGTGGATGTACGTGAAGAGGATGCCGTACGTGAGGCGCTGGCCCAGGCCAACGAACATTTCGGCAGTATCGATGCACTGATCAACAACGCCGGGGCGATCAAGCTGACCGGGGTCCAGCACCTTGAGCTCAAGCGCTTTGACCTGATGCACCAGATCAACACTCGCGCCGTATTGCTGTGCAGTCAGGCTGCGCTGCCCTATTTGAAGAAGTCCGCCGGGCACATCCTCAACCTGTCGCCACCACTGAACCTCGCCACCAAATGGTTCGCCCAATACAGCCCCTACACCGTGACCAAGTACGGCATGAGCATGCTGACCCTGGGCATGAGTGAGGAATTCAGGAATTACGGGATCAGCGTCAACTCGCTGTGGCCACAGACGATGATCGCCACTGCGGCCATCGAGTTTCAGCTGGGATCACGGGAGTCGTTCAAGCACGCACGTACGCCTGCGATCATGGCCGATGCCGCCCATGTGATCCTGAGCAGCGCAAACCGCAGCCTGACCGGGCGTTTGCTGATCGATGAGGAAATACTGCGAGAAAACGGTGTGACTGAGTTCGAACACTATCGGTTCGCGCCCGACAGCAGCGACAAGCTGATGACGGATCTGTTTATCGACTGAAGCCCCCTCCCTCTGCAGGAGCAAGCTTGCTCGCTCCTGCAAGGGTCATCGGTGTGGATCAGTACTCGATGCGCACGTCGCCTTTCGGCACGCTGCAGCACGACAGGATGAACCCTTCGGCTTCGTCTTCCTCGGTGATCCCGCCGTTGTGCTCCATCTCCACTTCGCCGCCCAGCTTCATCACTTTGCAAGTGCCGCAGATACCCATGCCGCACGCTTTGGGAATCATCAGGCCAACCTTGGCTGCCGCCGCATGCACGGTCTCGCCCGGGGCCACGCGGATGCTCTTGCCGGAGGCGGTGAATTCCACTTGATGTAGATCCGCCGCGTCCACTTCCGGTGCCTCGGCCGCTTGTTCGGCGTGCTCCTCGGCATCGGCGCGAGCCTCTGGCGGGGTCGCTCCGAAGGACTCTTCATGGTAGCGCTTCATATTGAAGCCGGCGTTTTCCAGCAAGCGCTTGACCGCGTTCATGTAGGGCGTCGGACCGCAGCAGAACACTTCGCGCTCAAGGAAGTCCGGAACCATCAGTTCGAGCATCCTGTGGTTCAGGTAACCGCGATATCCGGCCCATGGCTCACCGAAACCGTGCTTCTCGCAAATCAGGTGCAGGCTGAAGTTTTCGATCCGCGCCGCCATATGTTCCAGCTCGCGGTGATAAATGATGTCCTTGGGCGAGCGGGCGCTGTGGATGAATGCCATGTCGACATTGCCGTTGGTGTCGAAGAACCAGCGAGCCATGGACATGCACGGTGTGATCCCTACACCGCCGCTGAGATACAGCACTTTCGGATTTGGGAAATCAATGGCGTTGAACAGCCCCACCGGGCCATGCACCGCCAGCTCGTAGCCTTCATGCAGGGTGTCGTGCAGCCAGTTCGAAACCTTGCCGCCCGGAACCCGCTTGATGGTCACCGAAAAGCTGTAAGGCACCGACGGCGAGCTGGAAATGGTGTACGAGCGCATGATCGGCTGCCCTTCGATTTCCAGCTCCAGGGTGACAAACTGCCCCGGCTTGAAGAAGAACATGATCGGCTGGTCGGCCATGAAACAGAAGGTACGCACATCCCAGGTTTCCTGGATGACTTTGACGCAACGGACGATGTGCCGACCATTGGCCCAGGTCTGGGTGGTTACCGGGTTCAGGAAGTTGTTGGACATGCTGATCTCCACGGCCGACTGTCGGCCTTCATGTTGGCGATTCTGCGTATAGCGCGAATCACCCATTTACCTATCTGCGACATTGACATGCTTATCGCGACCAGCCCCCAACTGCCGGGGCTTGCGCGTCGGGAACAGATTGCACCATGTCGCCCATGGATAAGGTTCTGGCCTGCGCCGGCCCCACACTCGCCCCATACCAAGACATAACCATTACACCTTGCGTAGCAACCCTGAACAGCACACCTGATTAGCCACTTTCGCCGGCCACGCAGATGGCCTTGAGGATTAAACGATGGACGTCACTACTACCCTGAGCCTGGGCGATCCGCTGGAACCCGCACGCAAGGCCACTGCACAGATGCTGCAAGAGCGCGAGCGCACGTTTTCGCTGCCGCAGCCGTTTTACTCCGACGACCGCCTGTTTGATATCGACATGCAGGAAATCTTTCAGAAAGAGTGGTTGATCGCCGGCATGACCTGCGAAATCCCCGCCAAGGGCAACTACCTGACCCTGCAAGTCGGCAAGAACCCGATCATCGTGATCCGTGGCGCCGAAGGCGTGGTGCACGCGTTCCATAACGTTTGCCGCCACCGTGGCTCGCGCCTGTGCACCAGCGACAAGGGCAAGGTCGCCAAGCTGGTTTGCCACTACCACCAGTGGACCTACGAACTCGACGGCCGCCTGCTGTTCGCCGGCACCGAAATGGGCGCCGACTTCGACATGAACCAGTACGGCCTCAAACCGGTGAACGTGAAGACCGCCGGCGGCTACATCTTCATCAGCCTGGCGGAGAACCCTCCGGCCATCGACGACTTCCTGTCGACGCTCAGCCACTACATGGAACCGTACGACATGGAGAACACCAAGGTGGCGGTGCAAACCACCTTGATGGAAAAGGCCAACTGGAAGCTTGTGCTAGAGAACAATCGCGAGTGCTACCACTGCAACGCATCGCACCCGGAACTGCTGAAAACCCTGCTGGAATGGGACGACGTCACCGACCCGCGTGCCGACCAGGCGTTCAAGGACCACGTAGCCGCCTCCGCCGCTGCCTGGGAAGCCGAGAAGATCCCTTACGCCCACGCCAGCTTCGGCCTGCGTAACCGCATCGTGCGCATGCCTCTGCTCAAGGGCACCGTATCGATGACCATGGACGGCAAACAGGGCTGTGCCAAGCTGATGGGTCGCATCAAGAACCCGGACCTGGGCTCGATGCGCATCCTGCACCTGCCGCACTCCTGGAACCACTGCATGGGCGACCACATCATCGTGTTCACCGTGTGGCCGATCAGCGCCCAGGAAACCATGGTCACCACCAAGTGGATCGTGCACAAGGACGCGGTCGAAGGCGTGGACTACGACGTGGAGCGCATGCGCCAGGTCTGGGACGCCACCAACGACCAGGACCGTCGCCTGGCCGAAGAGAACCAGCGCGGCATCAACTCCACCGCGTACCAGCCTGGCCCGTACTCCAAGACTTATGAGTTCGGCGTGGTGAACTTCGTGGACTGGTACAGCGAACGCCTGCTGAGCAACCTGGGGGCCGAGCCTGCGCCGTACCTCAAAGGGGTTCCTGTTCAAGGCTAAATACCCCCCTGCAGGAGCGAGCTCGCTCGCGATGGATGCCTGAACACCGCGGATTACCTGATACCCCGCGTTATCGTTCACGACCTTCGCGAGCAAGCTCGCTCCTACAGGAGTTTGCCCTCCTCTCAAAACTGTACGAAATATGATCTATCTCGTTCAGACCTATGCCCGCCGCACCTCCCAGCCTTCCGCGAACAAGTTATCCACATCTCCACCCACAGCTAATGGGGACAACTGTGGAAATGTCGCCAACTTTCTTCACTGAAACCAAAGAAAAACCGTGACTTATCCAGAAGCATGCTTCCACGGACAGACTGGCTGTTTTTTGATCAGCACCCTGAAAGCCACGGATTACATAGCCTTCAGAGGATGGCAAACACCTTATCCACAGAAGCGCCAACAGACTTTGGGGTTAACTTCGCAGGTTCTGTGGAAAACCGCTGAAGCCCGCAGAAAACCGGTGTTTGCGTGACAGCTGACGGCACAAAACCGTCTTTTGATCATTTTTTAACCACGAGCCTGCACACCACGGTTTATAAGGCCTACAGACGATAGCAAACATCTTATCCACAGAAGCGCCAACAGAGATTGGGGGCAAGTCTGCATCGACAGCAGCACTTATCCCCTTGAAAAAGCTTGGAAAAACCACGAGCCATGGTGGTTGTTTTTTGTACGACGCCCTGCAGGGCTTGATTTGCATGGGGTGTAGCGAGGGACGAACATGTTATCCACAGAACCGCCAACAGGGATTGTGGGTAAATGGCAAAGTTGTTCAGACTTTATTGAGGCATGAGCGACCTGAATCCAGCTCCAGGTTCAATTCGAAGTCTTTGAAGGCACGCCACCCGAGCAATATCGACGGGACGTATTGCCCGTCCACCAACGACGGCGGGATGGTAAAACCCGGGTAGTATTTGTAGCTGACCACCAGGGTGTCGCCTTGCAGGGCCAATACGCCGGTGAAGCGTTGAAAGTGCCTGTTGTCGCCGGTGTAAACGTTCGAGCCTCCCGGCGTCAGCGCCTGCGCCACGCTGACTTGCCTGCCGGGCGACGAGGCCGTCAGGTAGTCGACATTTCCCGTATCGATGATGGCCTGCGTTGCCCGACGATCCAGCTGTGCGGCGACTACCAGCCGCTGGTTGAGATCCAGGCGGCTTAAGGCAATTGGCGCATCACAGCGCCTGGCAGGCGGCGGGTTAAGCTCCAGTGTTCTCCTGGTTATCTTCAAGCGCCCCAGCTTGCTGATCAGATCCAGCCCCAACAGATTATCCCGGTCGCTGACAAAGACCAGGACGTTCCTGAACTCACGGCTGCCGACTTTCAGTGACCCGAGAATTCCCAACCTCGCGGCCAAGCCGCTTTCGCCATAAAACGTGCTGTAGCGATAATGAGCATCGGGCAGCATCCTGACGCCCATCTGTTTCGCAGTTGCAATATTGACCCGGGTTTGCGGTGCCCCCGTGTCCAGTACAAAACGCGCCGAGACACCGTTGGCAGTTCCGACCTCGATAAATGGCAGCGCCTGTTCAGCGATGTAGAAGTCATTGGCATAGGGATGGAGCTGCAGCACCTCATGTCGCGCCGAACCCTTGACCGAGAAATTGCCAGTCGTCGCCAGGATAGCCAGTGATTCGCTGCCAAACGTGGAGAACAGGGCATTCAGGTCGGCATCGGCCGCAATCGCCCGGGCATGCTTGCCCTTGATGGCCAGATAGTATTCGGGGAGTTGGTTGGCGGCCTTGGCTTCGAGCATTCTGGCCAGGACCGTCACCGAACAGCTGAGCTGCTTATCGGCATCCAGTACCTTGTCGCACTGTTGCCGCAGCTGCGCCAGGGGCGCATTGTGCCCCTGATCGGTCTCCAGCCACTGATAAAAGTCCTGATCAGCCACGGGCACATTTGCAGGGGCAGCCGGCAGCAAGCCTGTGGATACCCACAGGGTCGATGCAAAAAGCGCCAGAAGAACGAAAGTCTTCATGTTCAAGCCAGTCATAAAAACCGGATTTCATGAGTCAGCGCTGAACGTCTGAAAACTCCCGAAAGCGTATCGCACCCTTGATCAGCGCATTAAGAACTGTAGCTCAGCGCCCTCGTCAGCGTGGGACGAGGGGCGTGGCGTTGTGGATAACCGTCGCTGGTCGAACCCTCGGGCAAGCTCAGGGCCTGTGCATAAGATAGGCGTCACCAGTGACACGGATCATTGGATGAGGGGTGACCTGGCAGGTTTTGATGATCGCGAAACCGTGTCGCTCGTAAAAGCGCCGGGCGCCAGTGTTGGCGGCATAATCGATCAGGCTCAGGCCATTGAGCCCCAGTCGCTCGGCACGCTCTTGAGCATGGGCGAGAAACTGCACGCCCAGCCCCCGATTGCGCCAGCCTTCATGCAAGGCCAGGCTGGAGATGTAGAGAGTATCGGGCACTTCCATGTCGGCGTACGGCGCCAGTACCGGGTCGGTCGTCGGCACCGCCAGTGGATCGTGGCGCATCACGTAACTGTGCATCATGCCAACGACCTGGCCATCGGCCTCGGCAATCAGGCAGTTCTGGTAAGAGAAATCCACGTCGTCGCGGGCATACCGAATGGCGCCGACGTCCAACAGATCCTGGCCGGGCTCTGCTATCTGGCTCCAGATGTAGTCTGAAGCGCCCTCGGATGAAATCTGGAACAACCGCGCAATCTCACGCGCATCCGCGCGGACTGCCGAACGAAATTCAACTGCCATGGTTTTCTCATGAATGTTGGTAATACAGACATCCGGTGGGATCACTGTTAGCCGCGGGGTTTAGCGCTCATCGAAGATCAAAAATTGTAGGAGCGAGCCTGCTCGCGAAAAACCTGAGGACACCACGGTCATTCAGGCATCCCGCGTTATCGTTGACCACCATCGCGAGCAGGCTCGCTCCTACAGGAGATCTGTGCTGAAACCGGGTTAGCGGACCACACCTTCTTCAATCAGCAACTTGAGAATCGCTTCAGCCCCAGCTTGCGCCGTAACGCCCTTGAGCACTTGTCCACCTCCGCCACTGGCTTTCGCCGTTGCGGCTTTCATGCGGTCGGCGCCGCTCTTGGCCTTGATCACCTTCAGGCGCTTGGGTCGCGGCTTGGCCGGTTGCAGGCTGGCGACCGCGAGCAATTGATCATCGATGATTTCAACTTCCTGCGCTTGCAGCACGCCGCGCCGGGCCGGGCCGTAAGCGCTCTGGCGTGGCTTGGGCGCTGCGTTATCCACAGTCGCCAGAAACGGCAGGCGTACCTTCAGTCGACGACGCTGACCGCGTGGCAAGGCTTGCAGCACCAGCGCCGAACCGCCATCGATGGATTCGACCTGCGCCAGTCCCACCACCAGCGGCCAGCCCAGGCTTTCGGCCAGCAGGAAGGGCAACATGCCCGAGCCTTCACCGGTTTCCGCCTGACTGCCGGTCAACACCACCTGAGCACCGGCATCACGCAGATACTCGGTCAGCGCCGGTAGCGCATCGGCACCTTGCGGTTGCTCCAGCACATGCAGTTGCTCAAGCCCCATGCCCAGGTAAGCGCGCAATGCAGGCTCGGCAATGTCGCCAGCATGCAGCACTTGCAAGTTATCCCCAGCCAGCTGCAGGCCCAGTTCTACCGCCCGCGCATCCTGTTCCGCGCGACGCGGCCGACCGGAGGTCGGGTGGGCGCCGATGGACACCAGGCTGATGATTTTCGTGCTCATAACCCTTTCCTTCCCTTAAGCCGCATCGCGCTTGGCGTCGTTGCGGTAAGCCTCTACCGCCTCGATCAAGGCTTGAAGAATCTCCGCGCTCTCGCCGATCACCGAGAGGTCCGCGCGCTTGATCATGTCGCAACCAGGGTCGAGGTTGATCGCCACCACCTTGTCGCAGGCACCAATGCCTTGCAGGTGCTGGATCGCTCCGGAAATCCCCACTGCCACATAGACCCGTGCGGTGACCCAGGTGCCGGATGCCCCGACCTGACGGTCGCGGGCCATGAAGCCGTCGTCCACCGCCACCCGCGATGCGCCTTCGGTCGCGCCGAGGGCTTCGGCGGTCCGGTGGAAAAGTCCCCAGTCCTTGACCCCGTTGCCGCCGGAGAAAATGAATTCGGCTTCGGCCATGGGGATGGCTGCCGGATCGACTGCCACCGCACCCAGGTCTTCGATCCGCGACAGGCTGCGCGCCACGGTTGTGGATAACTCCACGGGCAGCGCTTCGTGACGGGTTTCGCTGACCGGTTCGGCGCACTCGGCAGCCGCCAGAATCAAGCGTGCCACTGGTCGCGCAAGGTCCTGCAGACCCGCACCGGCGCGGCCGATGCACTCCTGATCCTTGACCTGCCAGACCCGCGTGGCCGGGCGTTCGCCCAGTGCGGCAGCAAAGCGCCGTCCCAGCTCGCCGCCACCGCTGCGGCTGTCCGGTAGCAACCAGTGACGCGGGCTGAACTGGTTATCCACAGCCCGCAGGCCCTGGACGCGTTGTTCCGGTGCATAACCGCTGAATTCGTCACCTTCCAGTACCAGCAAGCGGTCGACGCCCGCCGTGGCGAAAGCGTTTTCCTTGTGCTCGCCGAAGACTACGGCCAGTACCGCGCCGTCCTTGCCAGCCAGCTGGTGGGCCAGGCCCAACAAGTCGCGGTCGTGGCTGCTCAAGCGACCGCCGACCATGTCCGGCACCACGCTGATGTAAAACGCGGGTGCAGTCACTTGATGCAGCGGCAACTGCACTTCAACCGCGGCCGAACGTTTAGTCGTCCCGCCCTGCTGAGCGCCACTGCGGTCGATTCGTTTGATCCCGTTGGGACCGATAAAACCGATCCCGTGGGGATTCTTGCGGATGACACCGTTCGGCCCCATCCAGCTGTGTTGCGCCGGTTGCATGGCCGCGTGCAGCGGGTGCAGACGGTTGCGGGCGATCCATTCAGCGCGAGGGTCGCGGCGGATAATGTCACTCATCAATGCACCTCCGCAGGTTCACGTTTGGCCGGTGCCGATGGCTTTCCCGGCGCGGCGTCTTCGAGCAACGCATCGGCCACCAGTTCGGCGATGTCCTTGATCAGCGGACGCGGTTCGACCACGCCTTCAAGCATCGCGGTGCACTGTGGACAACCCACGGCCACCAGTTCGGCACCGGTTTCACGGATGTCTTCCATGCGCATGTCGGGAATACGTTGCTTGCCAGGGATGTCGGTGATCGGCGCGCCGCCACCACCGCCGCAGCAGCGGGAGCGGAAACCGGAGCGTTGCATTTCTTTCACTTCAATCCCGAGGGCGCGCAGTACCTGACGCGGCGCCTCGTACTCGCCGTTGTAGCGGCCGAGGTAGCACGGATCGTGGTAGGTCACGCTGTCGCCTTTGTGCTGACCGAGATTGAGCGCGCCAGCATCGATGATTTCCGCCATGTAGGTGCTGTGGTGCTGCACCAGATAGTTGCCATCAAATGCGCCGTACTCGTTTTTCAGCACGTGGAAGCTGTGCGGGTCGCAGGTGACGATGCGGTTGAAGCTGTATTTGGCCAGGGTCTGGATGTTGCGTTTGGCCAACAGCTGGAAGGTCGCTTCATCGCCCAAGCGTCGCGCCACGTCACCGCTGTCGCGTTCTTCGAGGCCGAGCACGGCGAAGTCGATTTTCGCCGCCTTGAGCACTTTGACGAACGCACGCAGGGTGCGCTGGTTACGCATGTCGAAGGCACCGTCGCCAACCCAGAACAGCACGTCGGTGGATTTCTTTTCACTGAGCAGGTTGAGGTTCAGGTCAGCCGCCCAGTTCATCCGCCCGCCCGGCGCGAAGCCGCCCGGGTTGTCGGTGGCAATCAGGTTTTCCAGGACTTCCGCGCCCTTGTTCGGGGTCGCGCCTTTTTCCAGGGTCAGGTGACGGCGCATGTCGACGATGGCATCGACGTGCTCGATCATCATCGGGCACTCCTCGACGCAGGCGCGGCAGGTGGTGCACGACCACAGGGTCTCGGCGTCCACCAGGCCGTTGACGATCGGCTGATGCGGATTACCCCCGTGCTCACCAATCGGTTTGCCCGGATACGGACTGCCGGCGAACTTCGCATCGGTGCCGCCAGCCAGGCCGACGACCATGTCCTGAATCAGTTTTTTCGGGTTCAGCGGCTGGCCGGCAGCAAAGGCCGGACACGCCGCTTCGCATTTACCGCACTGCACGCAGGCGTCGAAGCCGAGCAACTGGTTCCAGGTGAAATCCTTGGGTTTTTCCACGCCCAGTGGCGCGCTCGGGTCGTTCAGGTCGAGCGGTTTCAACCCCGTGGAGCGACCGCCGCCAAAGCGTTCGGCGCGACGGTGCCAGGCCAGGTGCAGCGCACCGGCGAAGGCGTGCTTCATCGGCCCGCCCCAGGTCATGCCGAAGAACAGTTCCGACACGCCCCACAACACGCCAACCCCGAGAATCGCAGCCACCAGCCAGCCGCCAAAGTTTTCCGGCAGGATCCCGGCCACCGGCAAGGTCACCAGGAAGAACGAAGCCGAGAACGCCAGCAGGCTTTTCGGCAGGCGCATCCACGGGCCTTTCGACAGGCGCGACGGCGGGTTGCGCCGACGCAGGTAAACAAAGATCGCGCCGACGAACATCACCGCCGACATCAACAACAAGGCATAGCCGAGATAGCGGTTATGCAGGCCAAAACCGTGCACCAGAATCGCCAGCACGGCGGATGCTACCGCACCGCCAGCCGTGGCGACGTGGGTATTGGCAATGTATTTGTCCCGCGCCACCACATGGTGCAAATCGACCATGTAGCGCTTGGGCATGGCGAACAGGCCACCGATCAGGTCGACTTTCGAAGCCCGGCCTCGGCGCCACATGGCCACCCGCCGCAACGCACCCAGAACCGCAAGGCCCAGGGCAGCGAACAACAGGATTGGAAGAAGGGTGTTCAACATGGTGAAGCTCCCAAAGACCTCGGGGTCTCATGTGGGAGCGGGCTTGCTCGCGAATCGGGCGACGCGGTGTATCAGGTGTACCGCGTTATCGTTCTTCGCGAGCAAGCCCGCTCCCACATTGGTTCGGTGTGGTTTTAGAAATCCTTGCACAGCCGCAGCGCGTCGTAGATCGCCGCGTGTACGTTACGCTGGGCCACGCAGTCACCGATGCGGAACAGCAGGTAGCCGTCGCCGCTCTGTTCCAGGCATGGCTGCGGCTTGATCGCGAACAAGGCTTCGACGTCGATCTGGCCTTTGTTGCGCGAGCCTTCCTTCAGCGCGTAGTAGATTTCTTCGTCCGGGCGCACGCCGTTTTCAACGACCACCTGGTCCACCACCCGCTCCTCTTTGGCGCCGGTGTATTCGTTTTCCAGCACCGCCACCAGCTTGTCGCCTTCGCGGTAGACCTTCTCCAGCATCATGTCGCCGGTCATGATCACTTCTTTCGGATACATGCTGCGGTAGTAAGTCGGGAACGACGTACCGCCGATCGCCACGCCAGGCTTGATGTCGTCGGTGACGATCTCGACCTGACTGCCCTTGTCGGCGATGAAGTCGGCGGTCGACATGCCGGTGAATTCGCAAATGGTGTCATAGACCAGTACGTTCTTGCCCGGCGCTACCTTGCCATCGAGGATGTCCCAGCTGCTGACCACCAGGCCTTCAGCCGCGCCCCAGTGCTCGTTCTGCTCGATGAACGGATGACCGCCGACCGCCAGCACCACCACATCCGGACGCAGGTCCATGATGGTCGGCGCATCCGCCGCGGTGCCCAGGCGCAGGTCGACTTTCAAGCGTGCCAGTTCCAGCTGATACCAGCGGGTGATACCGGCGATCTGGTCACGCTGCGGCGCCTTCGACGCCGTGGTGATCTGCCCGCCAATGAATTCCTTCTTCTCGAACAGGGTCACGTCGTGACCACGCTCGGCAGCCACACGAGCGGCTTCCATCCCCGCCGGGCCGGCACCGACCACCACCACCTTGCGTTTTTTACCGGTGGTTTTTTCGATGATGTGCGGCAGGCCCATGTATTCACGGGAGGTCGCCGCGTTCTGGATGCACAACACATCCAGGCCCTGATACTGACGGTCGATGCAGTAGTTGGCACCGACGCACTGCTTGATCTGGTCGACCTGGCCCATCTTGATCTTGGCGATCAGGTGCGGGTCGGCGATGTGCGCGCGGGTCATGCCGACCATGTCGACGTAACCGCCTTCCAGAATACGGGTGGCCTGGTTCGGGTCCTTGATGTTCTGCGCGTGCAGCACGGGAACCTTGACCACTTCCTTGATACCGGCCGCCAGGTGCAGGAACGGCTCCGGTGGATAACTCATGTTCGGAATCACGTTGGCCAGGGTGTTGTGGGTGTCGCAACCCGAACCCACGACGCCAATGAAATCGAGCATGCCGGTGTCGTCGTAATACTTGGCGATCTGCTTCATGTCTTCATGGGACAGGCCGTCCGGGTGGAACTCGTCACCGCAGATCCGCATGCCCACGCAGAAATCGTCACCGACCTCGGCGCGCACGGCCTTGAGCACTTCCAGGCCGAATTTCATGCGACCTTCGAAGGTGCCGCCCCATTCGTCGGTACGCTTGTTGACCCGAGGGCTCCAGAACTGGTCGATCATGTGCTGGTGCACAGCCGACAGTTCGACGCCGTCCAGGCCACCGGCCTTGGCGCGACGCGCAGCTTGCGCGTAGTTGCCAATCACCCGCCAGATTTCTTCCGGCTCGATGGTTTTGCAGGTGGCACGGTGCACCGGCTCGCGCACGCCAGACGGCGACATCAGTGTCGGCCAGTTGAAGCCGTCCCAACGGGAGCGACGGCCCATGTGGGTAATCTGGATCATGATCTTGGCGCCGTGCTTGTGCATGGCGTCGGCCAGATTCTGGAAGTGCGGAATGATGCGATCGGTGGACAGGTTCACCGAACTCCACCATTCCTGCGGGCTGTCGATGGCGACTACGGACGAACCGCCGCAAATCGCCAGGCCGATCCCGCCCTTGGCCTTCTCTTCGTAATACTTGACGTACCGATCGGTGGTCATGCCGCCGTCGGTCGCGTAGACCTCGGCGTGCGCGGTACTGAGCACGCGGTTGCGGATGGTCAGTTTGCCGATCTGGATCGGCTGGAACATTGCTTCGAAAGCCATGGCGGGTTCCTCGACTTACAACGGCTTGACGATGAACAAGCCGTCTTCGTGGCCCTCTTCGGAGCCACCGTAGACTTGCTCGGCCACGGTGCGGATCTTGCTGCCGCGAGCGGCGAGGATCTGGTCCATCGCGCCGGCAAACCAGCCGGTGAACATATAGTCGACCTTGCGCCCGACCTTGCCGTACACGTAGACGAACGCCGAGTGCTCGAGCTTGACGCTGCAGGTGCCTTTGTCGAGGTCGATGTCCTGGATCTTGAACAGGCCCCAGCCGCGCTGCGACAGGCGCTTCATGTAGTGCTCGAAAACCGCGACGCCTTCCAGGCCATGGCATTCGGCTTCTTTTTCACACCAGTGCCAGGCGGACTTGTAGCCGGCCTTGTAGAGGATTTCGGCATAGGCTTCGGCGCCCAGCACTTCCTCGATGCCCATGTGGTTGTTGACGAAGAAATGCCGCGGTACGTACAGCATCGGCAGGGCGTCGGAGGTCCAGACACCGGTTTCGCTGTCGACTTCGATTGGCAATTGCGGGGCGATCTTGGCCATGGAAACTTAACTCCAGAAGAATTTTGGTATTGCCCCCGGCGCGGATGGCCGGGGGGAAAAGATTCAGAAGTGCTGCGGCTTACTCGCCCCAGACGTCCTTGAGCACGTTGACCCAGTTCTCGCCCATGATCTTGCGCACCACGCGCTCGGAATGGCCGCGCTTGAGCAGTGTTTCGGTCAGGTTCGGGAACTCGCCCACGGTGCGGATGCCCAGCGGGTTGATGATCTTGCCGAAGCTGGTCAGGCGGCGGGCGTAGCCCTTGTCGTGGGTCAGGTATTCGAAGAAGTCCTGGCCATGGCCCTGTGTGAAGTCGGTGCCGATGCCGATGGCGTCTTCGCCAACGATGTTCAAGGTGTATTCAATGGCTTCGGCGTAGTCGTCGATGGTCGAGTCGATGCCCTTGGCCAGGAACGGCGCGAACATGGTCACGCCGACAAAACCGCCGTGGTCGGCAATGAACTTCAGTTCTTCATCGGACTTGTTGCGCGGGTGCTCCTTGAGCCCCGACGGCAGGCAGTGGGAGTAGCAGACCGGCTTCTTCGACTCGAGGATGACTTCTTCGGAAGTCTTGGAGCCGACGTGGGACAGGTCGCACATCACGCCAACCCGGTTCATCTCGGCGACGATTTCGCGACCAAAGCCCGACAGGCCGCCATCGCGCTCGTAGCAACCGGTGCCCACCAGGTTCTGGGTGTTGTAGCACATCTGCACGATACCGACGCCGAGCTGCTTGAACACCTCGACGTAGCCGATCTGGTCTTCATAGGCGTGGGCATTCTGGAAGCCGAAGAGGATACCGGTCTTGCCCTGCTCCTTGGCCTTGCGGATGTCGGCGGTGGTACGCACCGGAATCACCAGGTCGCTGTTCTCGCGGATCAGTTTCTGGCTGGCGGCGATGTTGTTGACGGTGGCCTGGAAGCCCTCCCACACCGACACGGTGCAGTTGGCCGCGGTCAGACCGCCTTTGCGCATGTCTTCAAACAGCTCGCGGTTCCACTTGGCAATAATCAGCCCGTCGATAACGATGCTGTCGGCGTGCAATTCGGCTGGGCTCATCAGGCTGTCCCCTTATTAGCGATTCATGCGCCGAATCGTCTGCCGGCGCTTTGGGGCCAGCATATGCCTCGGTGCAGGGGCAGCCGGGTGCAAAAACGACAGGGGGTTTGCCGAAAGCGTCAATCCGCGACAAAGGGTCGTAGTCAGGCACAATCAACGACCTGTTCAAGGCCCTCGGCTTGGGCCAGAATTCGCCGCATCACTGGAATAGAGCGGCGACCTGAATGAAATCCATCCTTCTGGCTTTGGCACTGATTGCGACCGGCGTACACGCAGCGGAGGTGTCCGACGACAACCCGTGCGACAAAGTCGAAAACGACGTCCAGACCCTCGAGTGCTCGGCGTTCAGCAAAACCACCGCCGAAGACCTGCTCAAGGAAAACCTCCAGGGCCTGACCGATCGCATGCAGTCGCAATACGGCAAGAACCCGTCGCAACTGGCCGACATCACGGCCAAGCTCAAGGCCGCCCAACAGCAATGGCTGAAGACCCGGGATACCGACTGCGCCGTCGAAGCCTTCCCGGCCACCAATGGCAGCAAGGCGTTCACCATTGCCCAGAACGATTGCATTGCGCGGATGAGTGACGAACGGTCGGAGTTTTTGGAGTCGATCGGGCAGGAGTAATGCAATCGCCATACAGCTTGAGCTGTAAGCTGCTCACCTTCTGTCACTAACGGGATTCAACATGAAAGTCTGCGGCATCGAAATCAAGGGCATCGAAGCGATCATCGCATTGGCCACGCTGGATGGTCAGGCGCTGAGCCATGTCGCGCTCGCTACCAAGAAAATTGCCCTGGACGATGACGACGAAGCCGCCAACGTCAAAGTGTTCGCCGCTCAGGTCGCTTCGTTTGTCCGTGAGAATTCCATCGATCGCATCGCGATCAAGAAGCGCAGCAAGAAAGGCGAATTCGCCGGTGGGCCGACCACGTTCAAGATCGAAGGGGTTTTCCAGCTGCTGGAGAATTGCGAAGTGACCTTGCTGTCGCCGCAGACCATCAATGCTCAGGCCAAGAAGCACGGGTTTGAGCTGCCGGCGACGCTGAACAAGTATCAGCATGAGGCGTATAAGGCTGCCTGTTCGGCGTTACTGAAAAAGTAACCTTCAACCCTGTAGGAGCGAGCTCTGCTCGCGATGGACGTTAACGATTACGCGTGCTACCTGAATGAACGCGTCGCCCAGGCGTTTTTCGCGAGCAGAGCTCGCTCCTACAGCGGATCTCGAGTGTTCATGCTTTCGCGGTACGCCGGTCTTCTCGTGGGCACCGCTCGTATTTCGCCCGATAACTGCGGGTGAAATACGACGGCGATTCAAACCCGCAGGCAATGCTCACTTCCAGCACGCTCATGTCGGTCTGGCGCAGCAACTGCCGGGCTTTCTCCAGCCTTAAGCGCAGGTAGAAGTTGCTCGGCGTGTCGTTCAAGTGCAACCGAAACAGTCGCTCCAGCTGCCGCCGCGTCACCTTGATCGATTCCGCCAGTTCCAGCGTACTCAGCGGCGGTTCGCTGTGCTGCTCCATCTCGCCGATCACGTGCACCAGCTTCTTGTTGCTGATGCCATAACGCGTGGCGACTTCCATGCGCTGGTGGTCTTTGCGCGGACGGATACGGCCGAGCACGAATTGTTCGCTGACCTGGATCGCCAGCTCGGGGCCGTGGGCCTGGGCGATCAGATCCAGCATCAGGTCAATGGACGCGGTGCCACCGGCGGAGGTGATGCGTCGGCGGTCGATCTCGAACAGCTCCTGGGTGACGCTGAGCTGTGGATAGGACTCTTTGAAGGCGTCGATGGCTTCCCAGTGCAGGGTCAGGCGATGGCCGTCGAGCAACCCCGCCTCGGCGAGGATGAAGCTGCCGGTGTCGATGGCGCCGAGCGTCACGCCTTCGTTGTCCAGGCGGCGCAACCAGTGTTCCAGCGCCGGGGTGGCGAATTTCAGGGGTTCGAACCCGGCGACCACCAGCAGTGTCGCGCCTTTTTTCAACGGCTCCAGCGCCGCATCGGCGTTGACCGACATGCCGTTGCTGGCCAGCACCGCCCCGCCATCGGCGCTCAGCACATGCCAGCGATAGAGCTCGCCGCGAAAGCGATTGGCGACCCGCAACGGCTCGATGGCCGAGATGAATCCGATGGCCGAGAAACCCGGCATCAACAAGAAGTAGAAATCCTGGGACATGGAGCGCACTCGCTTAGCAGGTAACAAGAGGCCAGGTAACGGGAGGGCGGGCAGCGTGTGGACGTTGATACGCCACTTGCTCGTGGCATTCAAGAGCACAGGTCGCTGCAGTGCAAGAGTCGGTCGCCGCAGTGCGCTTTCAGGGGCGCTTAGCTGCGTAACTTGGCATCACCGGCGCATCAGACACCGGAACTCACAATAAACGAACTGCCGAGGAACCTGAGATGAAACGACTGATCAGCAGCTGTGTTCTTGCACTCAGTGGTACCGCTTTGCTGAGCGCCAGTGTCATGGCCGCCGAACCCGCCGCGTGCCAGAACGTGCGCATGGGTGTAGTGAACTGGACCGACGTGATCGCGACCAGCGCCATGACCCAGGTATTGCTCGATGGCATCGGCTACAGCACCAAACAAACCAGCGCCTCCCAGCAAATCATCTTCGCCGGGATCCGCGATCAGCGTCTGGACCTGTTCCTCGGCTACTGGAACCCGCTGATGACCCAGACCATCACCCCGTTCGTCGACGCCAAACAGGTCAAGGTGCTGGAAGCGCCAAGCCTGCAAGACGCCCGCGCGACCCTCGCCGTGCCGACCTACCTCGCCGACAAGGGTCTGAAAACCTTCGCCGACATCGCCAAGTTCGAAAAAGAACTGGGCGGCAAGATCTACGGCATCGAGCCTGGCTCGGGCGCCAACACCCAGATCAAGGCAATGATCTCCAAGAACCAGTTCGGCCTCGGCAAGTTCCAGCTGGTCGAGTCCAGCGAAGCCGGCATGCTCGCCGCCGTGGACCGCGCCGTTCGTCGCAACGAAGCCGTGGTGTTCTTCGGCTGGGCGCCGCACCCGATGAACGTCAACGTGAAAATGACCTACCTCACCGGCAGCGACGACGCCCTCGGCCCGAACGAAGGCAAGGCCACCGTGTGGACCGTCACCGCACCGACCTACGCCGAACAATGCCCGAACGTCGGTCGCCTGCTGAGCAACCTGACGTTCACCGCCGAAGACGAGAGCCGGATGATGCAGCCGCTGCTGGATCACAAGGACGCTTTCGAGTCGGCCAAACAATGGCTCAAGGATCACCCGCAGGACAAAAAACGCTGGCTTGAAGGCGTCACCACCTTCGATGGCAAACCGGCCGCTGAAAACCTGCAACTGACCAGTAAATAACCCTGATTTGAACCACCGACTCGCAGCCCCAACGGGCTGCGAACTGGACCACCACGCCCGGCCAAAACCAAAAACTCGCCTGTAAGGAACCGCCAAATGAACCACGACGTCATCATCACCTGCGCACTCACCGGTGCTGGCGACACGACCGCCAAGAGCCCACACGTGCCGGTCACCCCGAAACAAATCGCGGCTGCCGCCGTGGAAGCCGCCAAGGCCGGTGCCACCGTGGTTCACTGCCATGTGCGTGACCCGCAAACCGGCAAGTTCAGCCGTGACGTGGCGCTGTATCGCGAAGTGATGGAGCGTATCCGCGAGGCGGACGTGGACATCATCGTCAACCTCACCGCCGGCATGGGTGGCGACCTGGAAATCGGCGCTGGCGAGAACCCGATGGAGTTCGGCCCGAACACCGATCTGGTCGGCCCGCTGACCCGTCTGGCCCACGTCGAAGAATTGCTGCCGGAAATCTGCACCCTGGATTGCGGCACCCTGAACTTCGGCGACGGCGACACCATTTACGTCTCCACCCCGGCGCAGCTGCGTGCTGGCGCCAAACGCATTCAAGAGCTGGGCGTGAAGGCCGAGCTGGAAATCTTCGACACCGGTCACCTGTGGTTCGCCAAGCAGATGATCAAGGAAGGCCTGCTCGACAACCCGTTGTTCCAGCTGTGCCTGGGTATCCCTTGGGGCGCGCCGGCGGACACCACCACCATGAAAGCCATGGTCGACAACCTGCCGGCCGACGCGGTCTGGGCCGGCTTCGGTATCGGTCGCATGCAGATGCCGATGGCGGCGCAAGCGGTGTTGCTCGGCGGCAACGTGCGGGTCGGGCTGGAAGACAACCTGTGGCTGGACAAGGGCGTACTGGCGACCAACGGCCAACTGGTCGAGCGCGCCACGGAAATCCTCAGCCGCCTCGGTGCACGCGTCCTGACGCCGGCTGAAGGCCGCAAGAAAATGGGCCTGACAAAGCGCGGTTAATCCCACACATCCCCCCTGTAGGAGCGAGCTTGCTCGCGAAAAAGGTACAGCCGACGCCAATCAGCGCCTGGAATACCATCGCGAGCAAGCTCGCTCCTACAGAAGATCACCGAATTCTCTAGGAAATCGCCATGAGCTTTATCACCGAAATCAAAACCTTCGCCGCCCTGGGCAGCGGTGTCATCGGCAGCGGTTGGGTGTCCCGCGCCCTCGCCCATGGCCTGGATGTAGTGGCCTGGGACCCGGCCCCCGGTGCCGAAGCGGCCCTGCGCAAGCGTGTCGCCAATGCCTGGGGCGCGCTGGAAAAACAAGGCCTGGCGCCAGGTGCGTCGCAGGATCGCCTGCGCTTTGTCGCGACCATCGAAGAGTGCGTGCGCGATGCCGACTTCATCCAGGAAAGCGCCCCGGAACGACTGGAGCTGAAACTGGACCTGCACAGCAAAATCAGCGCGGCGGCCAAGCCCAATGCGTTGATCGGCTCCAGCACCTCCGGCCTGTTGCCGAGCGAGTTCTACGAAAGCGCCACGCATCCGGAACGCTGCGTGGTCGGTCACCCGTTCAACCCGGTTTACCTGCTGCCATTGGTGGAAGTGGTCGGCGGCAAGAACACCGCACCTGAAGCGGTGCAAGCGGCGATGAAAGTCTATGAATCCCTGGGGATGCGCCCGTTGCACGTGCGCAAGGAAGTACCGGGCTTCATCGCTGACCGCCTGCTCGAAGCGCTGTGGCGCGAGGCGCTGCACCTGGTCAACGACGGCGTGGCGACTACCGGCGAAATCGACGATGCAATCCGCTTCGGCGCCGGTTTGCGCTGGTCGTTCATGGGCACGTTCCTGACTTACACCCTGGCCGGTGGTGATGCCGGCATGCGCCACTTCATGGCACAGTTTGGTCCGGCATTGCAGTTACCCTGGACTTACCTGCCGGCTCCGGAACTGACCGACAAGCTGATCGACGACGTGGTCGATGGCACCAGCGATCAACTGGGTAAACACAGCATTTCGGCGCTGGAGCGCTATCGTGATGACTGCCTGCTGGCGGTGCTGGAGGCGGTGAAGACCACCAAAGAGAAGCATGGGATGGCGTTCAGCGAGTAAGCCTCAAGCCAATGGGGCAGCAGGTCTGCCCCCTTCGCGAACAAGCCCGCTCCCACATTGGATTTGCGGTGTGACATAGACAGTGTTCACGACAGAAATCCCTTGTGGGAGCGGGCTTGCTCGCGAAAGCGGCGGTACCGTCACCACACATATTGGAAGTTAAACCATGCCCGCACTGACCACCTACCAGACCACCATCATCCCCGACTGGGTCGACTACAACGGCCACCTGCGCGATGCGTTCTACTTGCTGATTTTCAGCTACGCCACCGATGCCCTGATGGATCGCCTGGGCCTGGACAGCAACAGCCGGGAAGCCAGCGGCAACTCGCTGTTCACCCTCGAACTGCACCTGAACTACCTGCACGAAGTGAAGCTCGACGCCCAGGTCGAAGTGCATACCCAAATCGTCGCCCACGACAGCAAGCGCGTGCACCTCTATCACAGCCTGCATTTGGTCGGGGATACCGAGGAACTTGCAGGCAACGAACAGATGCTGCTGCACGTGGATCTCGCCGGGCCGCGTTCGGCACCGTTCAGCGAGCAATCCCTGAGCCGACTGCAAGCCATCGTCGCCGAACAGGCGGACCTGCCGACACCCGAATACATTGGCCGAGTGATCGCATTACCCGCAAAAAAATAACAAGGAGATCGCCATGAACACCGCCGCTGCATTTGCTGACTTTCGTACCTATCCGTTGATCAGCGCGCTGGCTGGCGTGCAGACTCTGGCGGACCGTGTTCTGGTGAGCTGGGCCGACGATCGTGTCAGCCCTTTCCACCATCAATGGCTACGGGACAATTGCCCGTGCCCGCAGTGCGTCTACACCGTAACCCGCGAGCAAGTGCTGGAAATCGTCGATGTGGCTCAGGATCTGATGCCCGAGAGCGCCAGTATCGACAACGATGGCTGTCTGGCGATTGCCTGGCAGGACGGCCACAGCAGCCGCTTCGACCCCGGCTGGCTACGCGCCCACGCCTATGACGATCAATCCCGCGCCGAGCGCCAGCAGCGCAAGCCTGTAGCCAGGCTCTGGCACAGCGATTTGCAGTTGCCGGTGTTCGAATATCAAGCGCTGATGAACGACTCCGACGCCTTGTTGCAATGGTTGTTGGCGGTGCGGGATGTCGGATTGACCCAGGTCCGTGGCGTGCCCACCGCGCCAGGTTCCCTGAAGCTGATCGCCCAACGGATTTCCTTCATCCGCGAGAGCAATTTCGGCGTGCTGTTCAACGTGCAATCCAAGGCCGATGCCGACAGCAACGCCTACACCGCTTTCAACCTGCCGTTGCACAGCGATTTGCCGACCCGGGAGCTGCAACCGGGGCTGCAATTCCTGCACTGCCTGGTCAATGACGCCGAAGGTGGCGAGAGCATCTTTGTCGACGGTTTTGCCATTGCCGACGCCTTGCGCCGGGAAGACCCCGAGTCCTTCAAAAACCTCTGCGAAATCCCCGTGGAGTTTCGCAACAAGGACCGTCACAGCGACTACCGCTGTCTCGCGCCGATCATTGCCCTGGATGCGCTGGGGCAGGTGTCGGAAATCCGCATGGCGAACTTTCTGCGCGGACCATTCGATGCCTCGGTAGAGCAGATGCCCAGGCTGTACAAGGCCTACCGACGCTTTATCGCGATGACCCGCGAGCCTCGATTCAGATTGATGCAGCGGCTCAATCCCGGTGAGCTGTGGTGCTTTGACAACCGCCGCACCCTGCATGCCCGCAACGCCTTCGACCCCGCCACCGGGGCACGGCATTTCCAGGGCTGCTATGTCGACCGGGATGAGTTGTTGTCGCGCATCCTGGTGTTGCAACGCTAGGCCGCGTCATCGTTCTTCGTCGGAACGCCGCCCGGAGCAAGCCCGCTCCCACAGGTTATACGCAATCCCTGTGGGAGCGGGCTTGCTCGCGAAGACGGTATCTCAATCAAAACAAGACCCACTGATTCACAGACAAAAAAAACCCCGATCAAGCCGTGACAGGATCGAGGCAGAGGGTACTGTTGAGGAGCCGCCGTGCGAGGGTGACCAAACCTTCGTGAAGCGAGCTGAGTCCAGTGTGCCCACTCCCCCGCGGACCAGGTTAGCCGAAAACGACATGTTCATAACCAATTGAGCCATTGCGACAAATCGTCCTTGCCGACACCCGGCACCCCCACCAGAATCGAACCACGACACCGTTCCCTGAAGAAGGATTGCGTCATGATGCACGCCGATTTGATAGACCAGGAAGACCTGTTGGGCCAGCTCAAGTCATTGGGTTTCGAAGTGCCCACCGGCGCCACCGCAGAACAAGCCTGCGAGTGTGCGGTACGGGGTTTGAACGATGTACGGGCGATGACCTTGCGGACCATGGTCAAGCAGATGTACACCAGCAGCGCGACCATCCTGCCGGCGGTGCGCCAGGCGATCGACAAGCAGTTGTTGCCGGCATTGGCGGAGTATCAGCAGAGCCACACAGGCCGATAAAAAGCCTTCGCGAGCAAGCCCGCTCCCACATTGGAATGCATTCCAATGTGGGAGCGGGCTTGCTCGCGAAGGGAGCGACTCGGTCTAGAGCCTTACGCTGGCAAAGGTCGACTCGTTACGCGCCTGGCTCAGCGCCGACAACGGCCCGGACAACGGCGACAGCACCAGCGCTTGCGGCAGCGGCATCATCGCCACTTGCTGGGTAGTGTTGGAGCCTACGCGCTCGTCGCGCGGCGGAATGCCGAAGTACTCGCGATAGCACTTGGAGAAATGCGGCGTGGACACGAAACCGCAGACCGACGCCACTTCGATGATCGACATCGGCGTTTGCTTGAGCAATTGCCGCGCACGGATCAGGCGCAGCTTGAGGTAGTAACGCGATGGCGAGCAGTGCAGGTACTTCTGGAACAGGCGTTCGAGCTGACGACGGGACACCGCGACATACACCGCCAGTTCGTCGAGGTCGATCGGCTCTTCGAGGTTGGCTTCCATCAGCGCAACGATTTCCTGCAATTTTGGCTGGTTGGTGCCGAGCATGTGCTTGAGCGGCACACGCTGGTGATCCTGTTCGTTGCGGATGCGCTCGTAGACGAACATTTCCGAAATGGCCGCCGACAGTTCGCGACCGTGATCGCGGCTGATCAGGTGCAGCATCATGTCCAGCGGCGCGGTGCCGCCCGAGCTGGTGAAACGATTACGGTCGAGGGTGAACAGACGGGTGCTCATGGCTACCCGCGGGAAAGCTTCCTGCATTGCTGCCAGACATTCCCAGTGCACGCTGCAATCGAAGCCGTCGAGCAGGCCGGCGCAGGCCAGGGCCCAGCTGCCGGTGCACACCGC